>JAHFEM010000275.1 GCA_023248505.1 Nitrospirota bacterium | reverse complement strand
TGAAACATTAATTTTAAAGGATGTCCTACAGGAGGTGGCTGAAAGGAACCCGGAGATCCTGGCGGCGAGAATGCACGAGCGCGCCGCCGAGGAGCGGATCCCGCAGGCGCGCGCATGGGACGATCCCCAAATCGGGGTGATGCAATGGTCGATCCCTTCGAATTTCAATTTGGGGAAGGCCGATGAGACCTGGTATACCCTCTCTCAGACCTTCCCGTTCTTCGGGAAGCGAGCGCTCCGCGGCAATGTCGCCTCTCTGGAGCATACGATGGCGAATGAAGCGTCCCGCGAGGTGCAGCTGAAGGTCCTCAAGGAAGCGAAGCAGGCATATTATGATCTCTTCTTCGCAAATAAAGCGCTCGAAATTCATCACGCCCAGGTCGACCTCGCCCGCGACTTCTCCCGAATCACGCAGGAGAAGCTCTCCATCGGCGCGGTCGGGCAACAAGATCTGCTCCGAGCGCAAATGGAATTGCTCAACCTGTCGAATGACATCGAGGCGTTAGAACAGGAACGCGAGACGGCGGAAGCGCGGCTCAATACGTTGCTCAATCGACCCGCGGACGCCCCACTCGGCTTGCCTCAGGCCCCGATCCTGCCGACCGTCGCGCTGAACCTGGAAACGCTTCAGCGTGAGGCCGAGGAAGCCCGTCCCGAAAATCGGATGCAACTGCTCGCCATCCGGCGCGGAGAGGAGTCGGTCAAGCTGGCCAAGCGCGATCTTTTTCCGGACGTGATGGCGGAGGTCGCTTACTGGGACGTCCATGACGGTTCCAACCGGTGGATGGCTTCGATCAAAATCAACGTTCCCTGGATGAACAGGAATAAATATGACGCCCGGATTCGGGAAGGCGAGGCGGAGCGATCGCGCGCTCAAGCCGCTCATCAGTCGGCGGTCAACCAGACCGCGCTTCAAGTCAAAGCGCTTCTGGTCCGTATTGAAACGTCGAAACGTCTAGCCAAGCTCTATGAGACCGGCATTCTCCCGCTGGCGGAGCAGTCGCTGGAGGCCGCCACCATTGGATATCAGGCAAAGAAGAACGACTTCCTCACGTTGATCGACGCTCAAAAGAACTTAAAAGAATTGGAGCTGACCTATTTTCGGACGCTGGCGGAAATCGAGAAAAGCTTAGCCAAGCTGGACGAACTGACGGGAAAAACATTTTAACAAAATAATGAAGGAGGAATAACCCATGAAAATCTTTCATCACGCTTCAAAGCGTACAACGCTGGCCATCGCGCTTTTGACCCTGACGGCCGCGCTCTTCTCAACTTTCTATCTCACTCAAAACCGGGCGCTGGGGAACCCGAATCCCGGGGCCCGGATGAAAGAGATGAAGGGGATGCCTGGGATGGAAGGAATGGAGATGGGGCCGAATGAGACCGGCCAGGCGCCGGCGATGCTCAGCCCGCAGAAGAAGCAGCTCATCGGGGTGAAAGTCGCCGAAGTCGAAGAGAAAGAAACCGAGAGGGTCATCCGTGCGGTAGGAAGGGTCGCCTATGATGAGCGGAGGCTGGCTCAGATCACCCTCAAAGTGGAGGGTTGGATTGAAAAACTCTTTGTCAATTTTACAGGGCAGGAGGTGAGGAAAGGCGAGCCGCTCTTTACCCTTTACTCGCCCGACCTGCTCGCCACCCAGCAAGAGTATCTCTTGGCCAAAAGAAGCCAGAAGAAACTCTCAGCCAGCCCGATTGCTGATGTTCGAGAGACCGGCAACGTCTTATTGGACTCCGCCCGAAAACGGCTCCTCCTCTGGGGGATCTCCGAGGGTCAAATCCAAGCGTTGGAGAAGCGAGGGGAGCCGCAAACCGCGATGACGATGACTTCTCCCATCGATGGGGTCGTGATCAAACGGGAGGGAACCCAAGGGATGCGGGTGACGCCGGAGCGGACCCTCTATGAGATCGCCGATCTCTCGACCGTCTGGATCTTGGCCGACGTCTACGAATCGGAGCTCTCATTTATCAAAAAAGGAGCCGACGCGAACGTCACGGTCGCCGCCTATCCCGGAGAAGTTTTTAAAGGGAAGGTCGCTTTTATCGACTCCTTTTTAAATCCCCAAACGCGAACCGTTCAGGTCCGGATCGAGCTTCCCAATCCCGATCTGAAACTGAAGCCGCAGATGTTTGCCGATGTGGAACTGACTTCTCATTTCGAAAAAGGCCTTCTGATCCCCGAATCGGCCGTGCTCGACTCCGGCATTCGCCAGATCGTCTTCGTCGATCAAGGGATGGAGACGGTTGCGCCGAGGGAGATCACAGCGCGCCGGATCGGCGCCCATTATATCGTGCAGACCGGGCTGACCGCCGGCGAGAAGATCGTGACCTCCGCCAATTTCCTCATCGACTCCGAGAGCAAGTTGATGGCCTCCGCCAATATGATGGGCTCGCTCGGAATGGCCGGCATCCGGATGGAGCAGGCCCAGATGGGCGAGATGGATATGAATATGGATGGCATGAAGATGAAGGGAACGCGGGAAGGAAAACCGGCGGCCGGATCCCAGACGAAAAAGAAGGGAGAGGTGACCCTCACCCTCACCACAAAACCTTCTCCGCCGGTCGATGGGGAAAACACCCTTCAGCTCATTGTGACCGATGCGGCCGGAAAACCGATCGACAACGCCAAGGTTCTCTTCTCCTATACCATGGCCATGCCGGGGATGAAGGCGGTGAAGGTCCCGGCCACATTCAAGAATGGACGATACGAGGGCAAGGCGAAGTTCGGGATGGCCGGGACTTGGGAAGTGACCGTGTTCGTCGCCCCTCCCGGAAAACCGGAGATTCAAGAAAAGTTCGATCTTGAAGCCGGCGAGGGTGATATGGAAGGAATGCCGGGGATGTAATGATTCGAACCTCCACCTCAATAGGCGCAAACAGATGATCGAAAGAGTCATTGATTTCTCGGCCCGAAACAAATTTCTCGTCCTGACCTTGACCTTCTTCCTCGTCGGCTGGGGTGTGTGGGGGATGCGCCATGTCCCGCTCGATGCAATTCCGGACCTCTCCGATACGCAGGTGATCCTCTTCACCGAGTGGCCGGGCCGAAGCCCGACCCTCATCGAAGACCAAGTCACTTATCCGATCATCACATCGTTGATCGCCGCCCCCAAGGTGAAGTCGGTCCGAGGGCAATCGATGCTGGGGGTTTCCTATGTCTATGTCATTTTCGAGGACGGCACCGATCTTTATTGGGCGCGCAGCCGGGTGTTGGAATATATGCAAGGGGTCTCCGGCCGGCTGCCGGATGGGGTGACGCCGACGCTGGGGCCGGACGCCACCGGCGTCGGCTGGATTTACGAGTATGCCTTGGTCGATGAGACCGGACAACACGATCTGGCCGAGCTGCGCTCTTTTCAAGATTGGACGCTTCGCTACTGACTCCAATCGGTGCCTGGTGTCGCGGAGGTGGCGTCGGTCGGCGGTTTCGTGAAACAGTATCAGGTGAACATCGATCCCAACCGGCTCGCCGCTTATCGGATTCCGCTGAAGGATGTCATCTCCGCGATTCGGGCGAGCAACAATGATGTGGGGGGGCGGGTTCTGGAGCAGGCCGGCCGGGAATATATCATCCGGGGCCGGGGCTATCTTCAATCGACCGAGGACATTCGAACGATTCCGATCGGCGCGGACGAGCGCGGAACGCCGATCCGGGTGGCCGATATCGCCAATGTGGCGATCGGACCCGACATCCGTCGCGGCGTCGCCGAGCTCGATGGGAAGGGAGAGGTCGTCGGCGGGATCATCGTCATGCGCTATGGCGAGAACGCCCTCAATGTCATTCACCGCGTGAAGGAGAAAATCAAGGCGATCGAGCCTTCGCTCCCGAACGGGGTGAAGATCGTCCCGACCTACGATCGATCCGACCTGATCCAGGCGGCGATCGACACGCTGAAACGCACCCTGACCGAGGAGCTCCTGATCGTCAGCCTGGTCATCCTCCTCTTTCTCTGGCATCTTCCGAGCGCGATCGTTCCGATCATCACGATTCCGATCGCCGTCCTCCTATCCTTTATTCCGATGTATTATGCCGGGCTGACTTCGAACATCATGTCGCTCGCCGGCATCGCGATCTCGATCGGGGTGTTGGTCGACGGCGCCATCGTAGAGGTGGAGAACGCATATAAAAAACTGGAGCGCTGGCAGGCCGGCGGACGGGTGGGAGACTACCATGAAGTTCGCCTCAACGCGCTGAAAGAGGTCGGCCCTTCGGTCTTCTTCTCGCTCTTGGTCATTGCGGTGGCCTTTATTCCGATCTTCACCCTGCAGGCGCAGGAAGGCCGCCTTTTCAAGCCGCTGGCGTTCACCAAAAACCTGTCTATGGG
>JAHFEM010000274.1 GCA_023248505.1 Nitrospirota bacterium | reverse complement strand
TATTCTACAATTCCAAGTGAAAGAAGAACAATCGGCGAGCGATGTAAGATCAGGATGAGCGGAGATTAAAAAGGTCTATGATGAAAACGCCTGGCCCCGGACCGAGCGCAAGGCGCGCCGGATAACCGGCGAGATCCCGCGCGCCACGAAAAACGAACCGGAACTTCTCCTTTAGGCCGCGCCGCGCCGAACCCGATTCCGCACCAACAGAAACCCGGCCAGACCGGAGCCGAGAAGCAGGAGCGTCGCCGGTTCGGGAACGGAGGTCAACGTGTCGATGGCGACATTGTCGATGCCGATAAAAGAGGCGCCGTCGTTCGCAGGGCCGGAAGAGACCAGTTGAAGATGATCGAAGGTGACCCCCGAGATGCTCAGGGTTTGATGAGAGACGCCGGTTCCGGTGAGCGGAAGGGTAATCGTATCGCTGGCGACGAGCGTTCCGTCGAGCGAGGCGTTGAGGGTGAGGACATTGTCAAAGCCGGAAGAAGTGAAGAGGTCGAGGCTGGCGAAGGTCGCATCGTCCCCGAAGGTAATGTCGGCGGAGCCGAATCGGCCGAAACTTTCACCCAGGCCGGGAATGAATCCGCCGGTGCTGAGGTAATTCGGCGGCGAAAAGAACGCGCCATTTTCAGCGCTCGTGCCGCTTTCGATGACAAAATCCCCCTCCAGCCCATATCGATTCAGATTGGAAAAGGTAATGCCGTCGTCGGTAAAAGAGGCAAACGTCTTTCCCTCTGAAATTTGATCAAACGTGGCGACGAGGGGAAGCGCTTCCGCGAGATTCGCCCCGCCCAAAACGAAGCATGCAGCCGCCGACAAACCGATCCAATACCGATTCATTTTTCTCCTCCCTGAGGTGAAGCTTCTCGAACCGAAACCGACCCGCTTGAACGTCTACTCTCCGCCGCTTGCTGCGGCGCGCTCAACTCTATAAGGGAGTATACCGGAGCAGGGACAAGAATCCAAGAACAATGATGAACGGAATAAACACCTCCATGAGAAACGAGAATCCGGCCGGCGCCCGGCCTATCGAAGATCATTTCTTCTTTGATTCGATCTCGATGCTTGCGCAATTCTCTTTGACATTGATCTGATTGCTTAAAGAGTGTTTTCCTCCTTCATCCCGTTTCGTGACCGCTTCGATCAAATCCTTCAGAAAATCTCGGATGGCAACGGCGTCCTTGTCTCCGATGGCCTTGAAGAGAACGTCTGCACACTTTCCACCCTCCTCGCTCTTGACCTTGAGCTTTGAAAGCCAATCGAAGTGAGGTTTGAGATATTTGCCATACAACTTCTTCAAGTCGTCGACATGTTCCGCTTCATTTTTCTCGATCCACTTCCCCGCCGCCTCGCTGCTCGGCTTGCCGGTCATCACGACCGGAACACTCTTGTTCCGACGGCAGGCGGAAGTTCCGGTGATCCCCGATCCGGGAAGGCTCATCGACCAGCCGCCCTCCCCCGGTTCGGTGGGAACAATGACGTTCGCGGAAACCGTCACGTCGAAATCGCCGAAGGAGCAGTCCTTCGTTTTCGCATCGTGACTCGCGCCTTGGGGCTGCAGCGCTTTGAAGACCAGCTCCCCCGCCTGCATGAAGTCATTCGGAAAGGGGCTGCCGTTCACCGTGGGCGTGGTATATCCGACCGGCAAGTTGCCGAGAATTCTCTCGATGGGATTGATGCGGTTGTAAGCGGGATTGTCGAACTTCATTTTTCGGCGGATCACCGGCGGTCCGGCGCCCTGCTGCAACACATGGGTCAACTCATGCGCGATCAACCGCTTTCCTTCGACCGTCTGCGGCGCGTACTCCCCGGCTCCGAAGAAAACATCGCGCCCGGCGGTGAACGCCCGCGCATTCAGCGACCGCGCGCGTTGGGCGGCACTGGAATCGGTGTGCAGCCGCACGCCGTCCAAATGACGGCCGAACCGCGGCTCAAAGTAGGACCGCGCCGAATCGGGCATCGCTTGCCCCTCTCCCCTGAAGCCGGTGAGGGGCGGCGTGGAATGCGGGACGGCCGCTCCCGGTCGCGGCATCGCCTCCGGCGTCTTCACCACCGTCTCCGCCACCCGATCGGCTTCCTCCTCGTATCGATCGTTCGGAGGTCCGATCTTCATCTTGGCTTGGATTTGAGCGGCCTGATTGCCGAGCGTTCTCTGAAGATAAAGCCACGGCTCAGCAGGTGAATGGATCGAATGGACGGGCGCCGCCCCTTTTTTGGGAAAAAAGGAGCCGGCTTTCCTTTCAACGGATGTTCTGGAGGATACCCCGGCTTCTGCGCCCATTTCGATCTTTCCTCACCTGCATCATATCAACCTAAACATCCCTCCAGGTTCATTGCAAGTCGAAAAGGATCGCCCTGCATTTTGAAGGAGGCGACGAAATAGATAGACAATTGAGTGGAACCGGCGGAGAATAGGGCAATTCATGAATCGTCATGGACAGGCGTTCATCATGGGCCATCGAATTGCCCCCAACGATTCCCACCGAGATTTATCCTGCCGAGTAAAATGGCCTTTCCCAAAACATGGAGAAGAAAATGAATGACAACATCAAGTCCGACCTAGATGCCCTCTTTCGAACGCACCGGGAAAAGAGGGACACGGCGCTGAAGCTTGAAGAGGAAAAGGGGCGCCGGGAAGAGGAGTTCGTCTCCCAGTTTTATGCGCACCAGAAATCGACGATTAGGCCGGCGATGGAAGCCGTCGGGAAGTACATCGAGGAAAAAGGATACTCATACCGGATCGATGAGAGCAAAGATGAATTGACCCACGATGTGAAGCGCCAGGGGGCATCGATATCGATTTGCTTCCTCTTCGGCAAAGACTCATACCGCCCCTCTCATGAGTACCCCTATTTTACGGTCTTCTGCGATAAACGCGCCCAAAGGGCGCGGTTCAATGAAAGCACCATCTCTCCCGGCCTGACCGGCCGTTCCGGCGAGTCGGGAGATGCGCTGCTCAACGAAGTCACGGAAGAGCTCATTCATAAAAAAATTCTTAGGATTCTGACGGAGGTCTTCAGGTAATAAGAAGGGGCTTTGGGCCGAGTCTTTCCGCCGGCCCTCGCGGGGCATGAGAGGGGAAAACCCCAAGCCCCTCGAACGGAGGGGGACGGAAGAATCCGGCGCTCCCTTGGGAGGAACGGTTCGACGGACATCGGTCGGGAAGGCGAATGCAAAATGCCAAGGGAGCAACGGCAGAAGCGGATCAGCGGAATCTAAGCGGATTCTTTCGTTTTGAACAACCCCTCTAATTTTCGCTTGATCAAAACGGCGGCCGATTCATTCTTAGAATCAAGATAGTCGTCAATGTGCGTTCTGCGGATGTCGATATTCCGGTATCCGATTCGGGTCACTTTGTACGAAGCGCCGTCAAACCAGTGGGGCCCGAAGTGAAGTTCGTCCGGGTTCCCGCCCATCTCCTTATAAAAATCCGAAATCATCTCCTTTACTTCATCGTTCTCCATGCTCTCCTCTCTCTCATCGCATGATCTACCGTAACACGACAGAATCGGCAACAGCAACTCATGATAGACGGAACCGGATGAATCTAAATGAACCGGAATTTCTGTTTGATCCTCCAGGCCGATGAAGCCCAAGCGGCGGAAAAATGAAACGATCGAAGAAGAATCCCGCCTTGAGGCGTCGCGCCGCATTGCGAGGCGTAGGGAGGCTTCGCGGATCGGTGTCCGGGCCGTTTTTAGAAAGCGGTTTTAGAAGGAAGCGAGCAGCGATAGCCCGTCGCCCGGCTCGCGTTGTTGACGATGTGGAGGGCGTTGCGATGCGCACCGTTTGTTGCGCGCTTTCCCCACAGCGTGTTGCGGGGGAAGACGCCTGTTCCAAATTCGCTCTTTTCTCTTCTCGGGCCGAAGGTGAAATGGCTCCGGCCGTCTTACCTCAAGGAGCCTCGGGTATCTTTTGCGGCCCGCTTCGCGGCTTTTTTCTCTTGCAGGGTCTTGGCCGGTTTCTTCTTCGTCTGCTTCTTCGTGTCCTTCCCCTTGCTCATTGTGTCCGCTCCTTCAATGTCCATGGAAGAAATGCTAATCGCACCGGTATTTATACCACATCCATCCCCATTTGTAATCTGTGCGATTGAGAGCGCGGGAGGCGCGTCGCGTTTGAAGGGGGTTCCCTCCATCAGCAGCCTTGCTTGAGGGTCCCCGCTTTCCAGCAGTTGTCGCTCTTTGCGCTCAGGTTGATCCCCCCGCTCACGCTGCTATAACCGCCGCTGGCCGTATTGTTCTCGCCCCCGCTGACGCTGGCGCCCGGGCTCGTCGCCTGCTCATCGCCGGCCTTGTTGCGGTGACCGCCGCTGATGCTGGAGACGT
>JAHFEM010000273.1 GCA_023248505.1 Nitrospirota bacterium | reverse complement strand
GCCGTTCGTGTCGCAGAGAACGATGCACTCCGCCCCGGCGCGCTTGGCCGCCTCCAGGGTCTTCAAGGCATAGTCGGGCTGCGCCAGATAACCATTGAAAAAATGCTCCGCATCGTAAAAAACCCGCTTCCCGCGCGAGCGTAGATATTCGATCGAATCGGAGATAATCTCCAAATTCTTCTTCAGCGAGATTCCAAGCGCCTCGGTCACGTGCAGATCCCAGCTCTTGCCGAAGAGGGTGACGACCTCGGTGCCGGCTTCGGCCAACGCTTTGATGTTCGGATCCTGAGAAACCTTGTTTTTCGACTTCCGCGTGGCGCCGAAAGCGACCAGTTTGGCGGACTTCAGCGGAATTCGCTTCATCTCCTCGAAAAAGAGGATATCCTTCGGATTCGCTCCCGGCCATCCTCCTTCAATGTAATGGAGACCGAGCTCATCCAGCTTCTGCGCGATCCGAAGCTTATCCTCGACGGAGAAGGAAACATCTTCCGACTGCGCCCCGTCCCGCAGGGTCGTATCATAGATCTCGACGATTTGCATCTAACACTCCTGTCCTTGCGGCTTTCGAAAAACGTCTCATCCGTTGAATCGTGCGAATCGGACCGATCCCTCATCGGCCGCAAGAACTTTTTATTTTGAGACCCGCTTGGCCGCTTTCGACTTGCTCTTGTCGGCCCTCTGCGGCGGGGTCTTGCTCAGGTCGAAAACATCGTGAAGCGTCCGGACCGCCAACTCGGTGTATTTTGAATCGATGACGCAGGAGATTTTGATCTCGGACGTGGAGATCATCAGGATGTTGATCCCCTCCGCCGCCAAGCTGGAGAACATCTTCGCCGCCACCCCGGAGTGGGAGCGCATTCCGACGCCGACGATCGAGACCTTGGCGATGCTCTCGGTCAGCTGGATTTCCTGCACCCCCATCTCTTCGGCCAATTTGGAGAGGGTCTCCTTCGCGCGGCGCGCGTCCCCTTTCGGCACGGTAAAGGAGATATCGGTCATCCCCCCTTGGCCGATATTTTGGATGATCATATCGACGACCACATTCTCCCGCGCGAGCGTGCCGAAAATTTTGGATGCGATCCCCGGCCGATCCGGCACCCCGAGGAGGGTGACTTTCGCTTGGTTTTTGTCGTAGGTCACCCCCGAGACGACCTCTTGCTCCATGTCCTGATCCTCCTTTGTCACCAAGGTCCCCTCGTGGTCGTTGAAGCTCGACCGGACGCGAACCGGAACCTGATACTTCATTGCAAATTCCACCGACCGGGTCTGGAGCACCTTCGCCCCCAGGCTCGCCATCTCCAGCATCTCCTCGTACGAGATCTTCGACAGCTTCCTCGCGTTCGGAACGATATTCGGATCGGTGGTATAGACCCCGTCCACATCGGTGTAGATATCGCAGAGGTCGGCCTTTAGCGCGGCGGCGAGGGCGACGGCGGTCGTATCGGAGCCGCCCCGTCCCAGGGTCGTCACATCGGATCTCTGGTTGACCCCCTGAAAGCCGGCCACGACCGGAACCACCCGCTACGCCAAGGCTTCCTTCAACCGCTCCGCGGTGATCTGCTCGATCCGGGCATTGGTATGGGCCGCATCGGTCAAAATCCCGACCTGTCTTCCGGTAAAAGAACGCGCCGGCACGCCGATCTCCTGAAGGGCCATTGCCAAGAGGGCAATGGTCACCCGCTCTCCGGTGGAGATCAGCATATCCAGTTCGCGCTGATCCGGGAGGGAGGAGATCTGGTGCGCAAGGCCGATCAACCGATCGGTCTCCCCGCTCATCGCGGAGACGACCACCACCACATCGTGTCCCTCCGCCCGGGTCTGCGCCACCCGTTTCGCCACGTTTTTAATCCGGTCGCTGTTCCCGACGGAGGTCCCGCCGAATTTTTGGACGATCAACATTTAAAACCTCGTGAGGCGTAAGGGGCGAGGGAGTAGCGGCAAACGATTTAAAATCTTTTTCGCCTCACGCCGAACCCCTCGCGTGTTTACGCTTTTAAAAAATGCTCCATCAGCCGATGGCCCTCGGACCAGAAAATCGAACTTCCGGCGGCTTCCTTCTCCGAGAAAGCGCGCTCCCCTCTTTTGTCGACGAGCCCCCGGCACAGGAGAAAAGGAACCGGATCGACCGCATGATCCCGGGTCGCGACCAGGGTCGCATGGTCCGAGAGAAGAAGCAACCGCCACGGCCCCTTCTCCTTCATTCGAGAAATCAGCGGGCCGACGATCTGGCGATCAAAACGTTCGATCGCCTCAATCTTCAATGGCAGATCGCCCGCATGTCCCGCCTCATCGGAGGCTTCAAAATGGAGATAGACCAGATCATGTGCTTCGAGCGCATCGGAGGCCGCCGTCACTTTTCCGGCATCGTCGGTATCGATGCTTCCGGTTGCTCCCGGCACGTCGATGACCGCCATTCCCGCCTTTCGCCCCAAGCCCCGTAGAAGGTCAACCGCCGAGATCATCGCCCCCCGTTTCGCAAATCGCGTCGAAAAGGGAGGGAGTGCCGCCTCTTTTCCGGCCCCCCAGAACCAGACGCCGTTGGCCGGCCGCTCGTTTCTTGCTATCCGATCCTCGTTGATCGGATGGTCCGATAAAACGGTAAACACGCTCTGAATCAGTTTTTTTAAAATCCCCTTATCGGACCCATGAGGGAAAAAAGGAAAAATCTCTTTATCGAGCAGTATGTGAGGGGGGAGGCATTCCACTTTGGATGCGCCGTGGGCCCACACCATCAGGTGACGATAGCCTCTCCCGACATAGAACTGGATCTGATCGCTCCCAAGGAGATTGTTCAAGTGGTCGATCAGTCCCCGCGCCTCCTCATCCCCGATTCCGCCGGCCGTATGATCTTCTAAAAAAACCCGGGGAGAGAGTTCGCCGAAGGCGTATCCCTTCTGTCGATCCCGAAACGTGACGAAGTTGCATCGAAAGGCGACATCTCCTTGATTGAGAGAGACATCCATCCCCGCCGATTCGAGAGGGCCTCTTCCGGAGTAAAATTGGCGCGGATCATACCCGAGGATCGACAGGTTCGCGACGTCGCTTCCGGGAATGAAACCCTCCGGCGTCGTCTGCACCAGGCCGATCTCACTGTAAGTTGAAAGCAGATCGATGTTCGGCGTTCGCGCCGCTTCCAGCGGCGTCTTCCCGCCGAGCGCCTCGATCGGCCGATCGGCCATGCCGTCCGCAACCAAGACAACATACTTCATTCGGATTCGGTTTGCTTGTAGGGGCGAACCTACGTGTTCGCTCTGGTCCGGGCGCACCGACAGGTGCGCCCGGACCCATATTTAAAATCCTAAGACCTTGAGAACATCATCCAAGCGCGCCTTGATGGTCGTCGGCTTTTGCGCAATGGTCATCGAAAAATCGGCATCCTTCAATCCGTGGCCGGTCAGCGTACAGATCACGGTGTCCCCTTTGGTAAAGAAGCCCCGCTTATTCAGCTTGATGACTCCCGCCACCCCGGCCGCCGAGGCCGGCTCGCAGAAGACCCCCTCCAGACCGGCGATCATCCGATACGCCTCGACGATCTCATCATCGGTCACCAGATTGATTTCCCCTTTCGACTCCGCCGCCGCCTCCACGGCCAACTTCCAGCTGGCCGGGTTGCCGATTCGGATGGCGGTGGCAATCGTCCGGGGTTTCTCAACCACATGCCCAAGGACGATCGGAGCGGCGCCCGCCGCCTGAAAACCGACCATCTTCGGCAAGGTCGTCATCTTTCCCCGCTGATAGTACTCCTTGTAACCCTTCCAATAGGCGGTGATGTTGCCGGCGTTGCCGACCGGAAGAAAATGATAGGTCGGGGCCGTCCCAAAATGATCGCAGACCTCAAAAGCCGCCGTCTTTTGCCCCTCAAGGCGATACGGATTAATCGAGTTGACCAGGGTGATCGGATACTTTTCGGCCACCTGCTTCACCAAGGCCAACGCCTCGTCGAAATTGCCGTCCACCTGGATCACGGTCGCCCGGTGAATCATCGCCTGGGCCAGCTTGCCGAGGGCAATTTTCCCCTCCGGGATTAAGACATAGGCCTTCATCCCTCCCCGCGCGCTATAGGCCGAAGCCGACGCGGAGGTATTTCCGGTGGAGGCGCAGATGACCGCCTTGGCCCCGTCCTCCTTCGCTTTCGAGATCGCCAGCGTCATCCCCCGGTCTTTGAAGGAACCGGTCGGGTTCTCCCCCTCGAATTTGAGATAGAGATCGATGTCGGCGTGCACGGCCGCGGCCAGTCGGGGGGCCGGAATAAGCGGCGTGTTTCCCTCATGCAAGGTGATCACCGGCGTCCTGTCCGTGACCGGCAGAAATTCTCGGTACGCTTCAATAATCCCCGGCCACCGCTTGTGCCCGGC
>JAHFEM010000272.1 GCA_023248505.1 Nitrospirota bacterium | reverse complement strand
CTTCCGAAAGTTCTGCTCCAAGCTTTTAATCACCACCTGCTGCTGGCCGAGCAGCTCATCCACCATAATCGCCATCCGCTCTCCTTCCGATTCCGTGATCACCAGAACCGCCTGGGTCGGATCGGTCAGATCCCCCGTGACCCCGAAGAGTCGGTGGAGACGGGCGATCGGGACATAGATCCCCCGCACCTCCAGCACCTCCCCTTTTCCGACCATCGTCTTGACTTCGGCTTGCTTCGGACGGACCGATTCGACAATCGAGATCAACGGCACGACATACACCTCGCGTCCGACCCGGACCGTCATTCCCTCGATGATCGCCAGGGTCAACGGCAAACGGATGATGAATCGGCTGCCGCGGCCCTCCGTCGAAGAAATTTCGATCCGTCCCCCCATGGATTCAACGTTCCTCTTGACCACATCCATCCCGACGCCTCGGCCGGAAACATCGGTGATCACCTCCGCCGTGGAAAATCCGGGGGCGAAGATCAACTGCCAGACCTCCGGGTCGGACATCGCCCCACTGATCGGCAGTCCGCGCTCCCGCGCCTTACTGAGGATCTTAGACCGGTTGAGACCCGCGCCGTCGTCACTCACCTCGATCACAACGCTCCCTCCCTGGTGAGACGCGCGCAAGGCAATGGTTCCCTTCGGCTCCTTTCCCTTGGCCGTCCGCTGCTCCGGCGTTTCAATGCCGTGATCGAGCGAGTTGCGGACCAGGTGGGTCATCGGATCGACGAGCTTCTCGATCAGGCCCTTGTCCATTTCGGTCTCTTCGCCGAAACTTTTCACCTCTACCTGTTTGTTCAGCTTGCCGGCGGTGTCGTGGATGAGGCGGTGGAGTCGGCTGAAGACCATATCGACCGGAACCATCCGGATTCCCATCACGCTCTCCTGCAGCGCCCGGGTGTTCCGTTCCAGCTGCGCCAACCCATTTTGCATCTGCTCATACGCGGCGGCGTCGACCTTCACGGCGGTCTGCGCCAACATCGCCTGCGTGATCACCAACTCCCCGACCTGATTGATCAGCTGGTCGACCTTCTCCACCCCCACCCGGATGGAGGCCCCTTCCCCATTGGATCTCGACCGTTTGACCGCAGAATCGGGACCGCGACGGTCAACGGGGATCGTCGGTTCTCCCCGCTGCGTCGCCTTCGTCTCCGGCGAAGCGGCGGGCGACTTTGGGGAGGACGGCTCCTCATCGAAGAATCCGAATCCCGGATCTTCCTTGCTCGTCTGTGAGACCTCGGAGCGGGTGGGGGAGGAATCGGTGCCCAAGGACGTGAGCTCCTCCTTTATTTTCTCGAATGAAACATCCTCTTTCGGCAGTTCCGCGGAGACGAACGCGTTTAATCGACTGCTCATTTCGGCCACGGTTTCCGGGGCGGTCTCGACCCCCTTTTTGTATCCGTCCAGCAGCGCTTTCAGCAGATCGAGCGCCTGCAGAAATAGGTCGATCATTTCTTTCTGGAGCGGGAGCGTTCCGCTGCGGACATTGTCCAACACCGATTCCATCGAGTGCGACACCTCGGTCAAATTTTTAAAACCGAAGACGTTGCTCCCCCCTTTGATTGAATGGACGGCGCGGAAAATCGCGTTGATCTCTTCTTGATCGAACCGCTCGATAGAGAGGTTCAGTAAAATCCGCTCCATGTTATCCAGATGCTCCGTCGCTTCATCGAAAAACGATTGATGAAATTGACTCATGTCGATGGCCATCGATTCTCCTCGTCACCCGATCGGTCCTGGTGAGGACCGCGCACATTTCTTCTATCGGCTCGCCGATTTCGACGCGGCCGACGGCCTATCCGATCAACCGCTTCACCACCGCCAGCAGTTTGTCTGGATCGAACGGTTTCACCATCCACCCGGTGGCCCCGGCCGCCTTGCCTTTTGCCTTGATCGCCTCTCCCGACTCGGTCGTCAAAATCAGAATCGGCTTGTTCACATATTGCGGAAGTGAGCGAAGGCGTTGGATCAATGTGATGCCGTCCATTCTCGGCATATTTTGATCGGTCAGGATCAAATCGACCCTCTCCATCTTGGCCTTTTCCGCAGCGTCCTCGCCGTCCACCGCTTCGACCACCTCGTATCCCGCGCTCCTGAGCGTAAAAGCCACCATCTGTCGCATCGAGATCGAATCATCGACGGCCAGAATTATTTTTGCCATGCCTGCGTCCCTCCTGCCGTTGCTTGTCCGCCGGTGGAACCACCATCATCACCGGGGAGGTTCCGTCCAACCCTGAGCGATCCCGGGTGGTCAGAAAAGCTCCACGCTCCCCGGGTTCATGTCTCGTTGAAGCACCGATTTGACCTCCGGATTCTTCTCCAATGCGTCAATTACCGACGTGACCTGTTGGATCACCGCCATGATCCTGCAGCGTCGCTCATCGGGTGACATCGCTCCATCACCTCGGGACAGTGCGTCCCACTCCAGAGCGGCGCGATGGAGCGACTGGAGCGTCGCTTCCGTCCCTTGTACCCGATCGATCATGCGCGCCATCAACTGGGCCGCCAAATCTTCGAATTGAAGGAGAAGGACGGCGCTGTTGACGCTCGACTGCATATCGGCATTGTCATGGGTGATTTGATTGCTCCGTGCCCCCTCCTTCATCACCCTCGTCGTGGTCGCCGAGACATCTGCTTTCATTTCCACCTCCTTCAACCCGGCAATGAGTGGACGATCGGCCCTGACCTGCTGATCCAGCATGGAAAAACAGCGGGCCAATTTTCCGGAGGCGTCTTGGAGGAGCGATTGCATTTGAAGCAGATCGGATCGGATTTCCTTCAGCAAGGAATAAACCCGTCCGGAAAGACACTGGAGGAGTGTATTCAATGATGCCGAAAGGGACTCTGCGCCTGCCGAATCGAACGGCGCTGCATGGACGGCCGTCTTGAAAAGGGAGACCAGGCCCGCACCCGCCGCGCCGAGCGAGACCAGTTGCCAGACCCCATCATGGAAAAAAAATAACCCGATCAAACCGGCCATACCGACCCCAAAACCAAAGTTGAGCGCATTCCTCATCGGCGCGATGCATCTCACGAAATAGAAAATACTTGCTTGAGATTAAGAGAAAACGATCGGAAGGCGAGACAAGGAGCGGGCGCGTCGCAGATCCATTACTGCGCTGCTTCCTTTTAAACCCCAGCCGCTAGAGATAGAGCTTAACGGGTAAGACAAGATTGTCCATACTGCATTTGCAGTATCTTACTTTTGTATATTCTAAATTAGTATTCAGGCGGAAGGTTAGTTCAGGATATGACGCAGGAGAAGGGCCACCGCTTCGACTTTGCTGTGGACCTGGCATTTCTTGAGGATTCTTTGGATGTGCGTGCGGACGGTTGCCGTGCTGAGCCCCAACAGGACGGCGATTTCCTTCGCAACGAAACCTTGCGCAAAGGCCAGATAGACCTCGCACTCCCGATGGGAGAGGGAGAAGTTCTTCTTGAGGGGACCGTGGACGATCTTCTCCAATTGGACCCGTGTCAGCTTGGCCCTGGAGGAGGATTCGGCCGCCCCGACAAATGGCTTCACAAAATGGACCAACACCGGTTGGGCCGGAGACCCATCCCGATTCAGATGAAGGGTGATCATATCGACCCCTTCAACCCGGCCACTCTTTGTCAGCAGTTCTAGATTGATGCTTTTGGCCATCCCACCCTGTTCGTGTGTTTTCATCACCTGACATCCCCGGAAGCAAAATGGATTTCCGGAAAGATCGTACGCTTGGATGATCTCATAACATTTCCTCCCGAACACATCGCGCTTCTGCAGGCCGGTCATTTCCTTGGCGCCGCGGTTCCAAAACACAATACGATAGTGAGAATCGATCCCAAAGGCCGCCTCGAGTGTCCTGTATTCAAATCGATCTTTCGATTTGGCCATTAATTCGGAAATTTTTATTAGGCGACATCCATGACCGTGGAATACCTATTTTCACTGGAATTGACGACTCGTAACAACAATTGTCATTCAATAGGACTCCGTTGGACCGAACAATAAAATGAGAGTCAATATACGATAAACTTCCGCCAAGAATAAATACTGCATTTGCAGATAGGGTAAAGCGGTAGGGTAAGGATGAGGGACCTATCCATAAATAGGGATATTCAAATGTTCTCCTGCGCGGAGAATACGCGCATTCACTCGCCTGGGTTAAATCCCGGAATGAGAGATGAAGAGGAAGGAATACCGGGAATAAGAAATATTGGAATCTCCTCCCGAACAGGTTGCAGGTCTTATCTGGTCTTTGATCGAACGGGAACCGACGATATTTGTGCCATTTTTTCTTTCGGCCTCAACACATAGGACTGGACGATTGATGTTCCTGAGGGGGTCTCAACCATCCTGAGAGCCCGATCGGGGGGA
>JAHFEM010000009.1 GCA_023248505.1 Nitrospirota bacterium | reverse complement strand
TTCGCCCAAGCCTCGGCGCAGAATCCCTTCTTAATGTGGGAATGGATGGCGTCCTGGTGGCGTCATTTCGGCGCCGGGAAGAGGCTGCATCTTCTTCTTGTTCGCCGCGAGGGGGAATTGATCGGAATCGCCCCCTTCTATCAAAGAGAGATCCGGATCGGAGGAATCTCGTTCCGCGCCCTCTCGTTTCTCGGGGATGAGGCGGTCGGATCGGATCATCTCGATCTGCTCTCCCGGAGCGGATGTGAGGACGAAGTGGCCGAGGCGATCGCTCAAACCTGGTTGAATGCGCGCCGCGATTGGGATTTCGTCGCCCTTCGGCATTCCGCGGAGGCGTCTCCTCATGTCGCCCGGCTTCTCCGTCTGTCCGAAGAGGGATGGCGCGTTCAACGGCAGGAGGGGGAGCTCTGCCCCTTTCTTCGTCTGGAACCGACCTGGGAGGCTTTTCTCAACCAACGAAGCGCCAGCATGCGCTACACAATCCGCCGTAAGATCCGAAATCTCGAAAAGGAGCACCCGGTGGAATTCGTCATGATCGAGGATCTCCACGAAGGCCGCTCCGGAATGGAGCGGCTGATCTCGCTTCATCAGAAGCGGTGGGGAGATCGCGGCGGGTCGGACGCCTTTGTGAGCGAGATCAAACTCCCTTTTCACCGGGAGACCGCCGAGGCATTCTTTCAAAAAGGCATGGCCCGATTGTTCTTTCTGAAAGTCGAGGGTGAAACGGTCGCGGCGCTTTACGGTTTTTTGATCGGACGGCGATTTTTCTACTATCAGGCCGGCTTCGATCCGTCTTGGAAGGGAAAGAGCGTCGGATTGGTCTTGATGGCGAAGTGCATCGAGACGGCCATCGCGCAGGGGTGGAGCGAGTTCGACTTCCTAAGAGGCCCCGAGGAGTATAAGTCCCACTGGACCTCGGAGCAGCGGAAAACCTGGCGTCTGACCCTCGCTCCCCCCGGCTTGAAAAACGATCTTTACCGGTTTCTCTCCGCGTCGTCGCAGTCCGCCCGGCATCTTGTAAGGCGGCTCCTCCCCGCTTCCTGGGTGGAGCGGCTGAAGGCGGGCGCGGCGGGCCGGGGAGCCGAGCGCAAAGCGGGGATGGAAAAATGAAGTTACTGAATTCGAAGCGAAACGACCGAGACCGGATCTCCCGCGGCCCCCGGCCCCCCCGCTACCGGCGGTGGGTGAAGTCGGCCTTGGCGGGAGGGGCCTATTACAGCGGATTGCTTGATTTGTATATTCAATTCCGAGACCGATGCCCCGCGCAGAACCGCCTCTTCATCGTCGGCTATCATGCCGTGGTGGAGCAGGCCGAGCGGGCGATCGAGGCGGGGATGATGCCGCAGCAGCTGATTTCCAAATCGCTGTTCGAGCGGGAGATCGATCAGATCGCCGCGCAATTCGACTTCCTCTCCATCGATCAGGCCATCGACTTTCTGGAGGGGAAATCGCATCTCAAGCGGGACAGCGTCCTGGTGACCTTCGACGACGGATACCGGGGGATCTACGATCATGCTTACCCGGTCTTAAAGCAAAAGGGGGTTCCGGCGATCTTCTATCTCTGCACCGATTATGTCGGCACTTCCCGTCTTTTCGACCATGACCGGCTCTTCTATTTAATTCGAAAAGCGATGCAGGTTTCGCTTCCGATCGAGGTCCTGCTGCTTCAGCGCGGCATCCCGGCCGATCCGGCGGCTCCGATGGCGCAAAGCGCGCCGCTGGAGGCGACCCGGCGCCTCCTTGAGATCTGCTCCAAGCCGGAGCTGGAGGCGTTCATGCAGTTGCTCCAGGAGAAGCTCGATGTCGGCGAGGCCGACTTTCCGCCGGACGCGGCGATTGTCGGATGGGATGCGGTCGAAGAGATGGCGCGCGGGGGGATGCGCTTCGGCTCGCACACCGCCGGCCATTGCCTTCTGACCCAAGTCGATCCGAAAGTAGCCCTGGAAGAGCTCCGTCGCTCCAAAGCGTTGCTGGAGGCGCGGCTTCATCAGAAGATCGATCATCTCGCCTATCCCGACGGGAGGACGAACCCGTTCGTGATCGAGGCGGCGCGCGCCTGCGGTTATCGCTCCGCCTGCACCACCGCCCATGCCGTCAATAAAATCGGCGGAGATCTTTATCTCCTCGGACGGGAGCTGCTGTGGGAAAACAGCGCGTTGGGCTGGTCTTCGAAATGTTCCAAGGCGATGGTGGCTTCACAAATCAAGGGACTTTTTAAAATACGGGAGGGGTGAGGCGGGAGGCGGAAGGGGGAAAGGCGAAGCGAATCGTTTTCATCTTTTCCCCCTCCCGCCCACCGCCTCCCGCCTTCCGCCACTTGAGGGAGAAAAAATGATTCGAATCGTTTGCGTCGTCGGTGCGAGGCCGAATTTCATCAAGATGGCTCCTCTGGTCCGGCATATCAAAGAAGAGTGGAATGAGACGTTTGAGGCCACGCTCGTTCACACGGGCCAGCATTACGATGAACGGCTCTCTCAGGTCTTTTTCGAAGAACTCGGTCTTCCGCAGCCCGATGTGAACCTCGGGGTCGGCTCCGGAACGGCGGCGCGGCAGATTGCGGAGATCATGCAGCGATTCGAAGAGGTTCTCCTTTGGAAAAAGCCCGACCGAGTTTTGGTGGTCGGCGACGTGAATTCCACCTTGGCGACCGCTTTGGCGGCGGAGAAGGCGGGAATTCCGGTCGCGCATGTCGAGGCGGGGCTCCGCAGCTTCGACCGGACGATGCCCGAGGAGACCAATCGGGTCCTCACCGACCGGCTCTCCGACCTTCTCTTCGCGACGGAGGAGAGCGCGGTTCAAAACCTGCTGAAGGAAGGATTCGAGAAAGAGCGGATCTTCCTGGCGGGGAATGTCATGATCGACGCCCTCGTCGGCCATGCCCACGAGGCCGAGCGCTCGACGATCCTCAACCGGATGAACCTCGCCCCGCAGCAGTATGCGTTGATGACCCTTCATCGCCCTGCGAACGTCGATACGCGGGAGGGGATGGAAAAAATCCTCGCCCTTCTCTTCGACCTGGAGAAGCGGATCCGGGTCCTCTTCCCGATTCATCCACGGACACAAACAAGGATGGAAGCGTTCGGTCTGGCATCGGCGTTCGGCGCGCTTCGCAACGTCGCCCTCTGCGAGCCGGTCGGCTATCTCGATTTCATTCGGCTGATGCGCGATGCCAAAATGGTCTTGACCGATTCCGGCGGGATCCAGGAGGAGACCACCGCGCTGGGCATTCCCTGTTTGACCCTTCGGGAGAACACGGAGCGGCCGGTCACCCTGACCGAAGGGACCAATCTCCTGATCGGGACCGATCCCCGGCGGGTTCTTGCGGCGGCGGTCGATATCCTGGAAGGACGGGGAAAGAAGGGGAGGGTCCCGACGTTGTGGGACGGGCAGGCCGCCCGGCGCATCGTCCGGATTCTGCAGGACCGCTCGGTCGCTCGGGAGCCGAACCCGAAGGAGGCCCCTCTCTCAACGACTTTCCCTCGTTCTTAATCTTAAGGAGAAGCGGCGTGGCGGAAATGAAAATAGATCGAAGTCCCTTTTCAGGGGGGCGTTCGGGTTGGCCCAAGGCCGGTCCGGGTTGGAGAAAGCCGGCCGGGATTTCAGCGGTGAAGGTCCGATCCCTCCCGAAAGCGGTGGCCGTGGCCCCCCGCGCGGAGACCCTCTCGCGACCGGAGCGGATCGCCTATGGGGCGTTCCTCTTGTTTGTCGCCCTCATCTATATCACCCCGGGGACGCTTTATCCGCCGCTCGAAAATTGGCCGATCTCAAAGGGGTTGGCGATTCTCTCCTTTGTCTTTCTTTGGTTTGCGATGCGGTCGAAGCGCGCCTCCTGGAGGATGACCGATCCGGCGTCGCTCTGGCTGATCACCTTCATGGCGATCGGAGGGCTGTCGATCCTCACCGCACTGTGGCCGGTCTATGCTCTGAATGTCTTTCTCGATGTCTTAAAGCTCCTCTTGGTCTACCTCTTGGTGATCCATCTGGTCGATCGCTTGGAGCGGGTCCGCCGGCTCTTCTGGGTGATGCTTTGGGGGGCGATGGTTCCGGCGGTCGGGACGCTGATGCACTATTTCCTTAAGATCGATCCGATCGAGGGGTATCGCTTTGCCTGGATCGGCGTCTATGCCGACCCGAACGACCTCGCTTATAACTTGGTGGTGTTGATTCCGATCGGCCTGGCGCTCCTGGAAGCAGAGCGATCGTTTGTGAAAAAGCTCTTCGTCCTCGGGATCTTGGCCGTGTTCATGGCGGCGATTTACGTGACCTTTTCACGCGGGGGGTTGGTCGGGCTCATGGCGGTCTTCTTCTTTCAGGTGCTCCGCTCGCGGAATCGGACGCTCCATTTCTCGTTGGCCGCCGTTCTTTTAGTGACCCTTCTGGCCGCTGCGCCCGCCCGCTATTGGGAGCGGGCCGAGACGATCTTAACGTTTCGCCAGGATGAATCGGCGATGGGACGGGTCTACGCTTGGAAGGCAGGATTGTCGATGATTCAAGATCGGCCGCTGCTGGGGGTGGGAATCGGTTGCTTCGTCCTGGGCTGGCCGATCTACGCCCCCCCCGAAGCGGGGACAAAATGGCGGGCGGCGCACAACACCTTTGTGGCGGTCATGGGGGAGAGCGGCCTGCTTGGGTTGGCGGCGTTCGGCGCCTTTATGGGAGCGGCGTTGCGGGGGGCTCAGAGGGTGAGCCGTCCGGCCCGCCCCGCGCCGCTTCCCCTCTTCAGACCGCTCTCCTTGATGAAGACCGCACCGCCGGCGGAAGGCCCCTCTGTGTCCGGAGAGGATCGAAAGGCGGGGCTCTATGCCCGCGGGGTGGAAATTGCTCTCTGGGGATTCCTCGCTTGCAGCCTGACCCTCGGGATCGCTCGGAGCTGGCCGCCTTACCTCTTTGCCGGTTTGGCCGTGGCCCTTCACACGATCAGAGCGGCGGAGCTTAGAATGGAGAAGGGAGAATTAGAATGAGGCCCCCCTGGCGGAAAAAGATGCAGAAGGCGGCGAACGAAGCGCCCGGGGGGCGAACCCCCGCCGAAGGGGGCTTCAAGCCGGCTTCGATCAACAAGCAGGCGCTGACGTTGATTTTCGGACGCGGCTTGGCTTCTTCCTTTACCTTCCTGATTCCGATCGTCCTGGCCCGCTATTTGGCTCCGGCGGAGTACGGAACATTTAAGCAGGTCTTCCTGGTTTATTCGAGCCTCTTCATGGTCCTTCCGTTTGGAATTATCCAGAGCCTCTATTATTTTGTTCCGAAGGAGCCCGAGCGGATGCGGACCTACCTGGTCCAGGCGTTTCTCTTTCTACAGACATCGGGCTTGGTCGCGCTTCTCTTGCTGGCCCTTTTCGGAAAGACGATTGCCCTCTCTTTAAACAATCCGAGCTTGGCTCCCTATCTCTTTCAGATGGGCCTCTTCATCTTTCTCATGCTCTCTTCCTCTTATTTTGAGGCCCTTTTGATCTCTTCGCAAAAGATCGGTCAGGCGGCGGCGCTCGGCTTTTTATCCGAAGCGTCCAAAACGGCCAGCATGCTGATTCCGCTCTTGCTGACCGGCCGCCTCTCGGACCTGATGTGGGGAATGAACCTCTTTGCCTTTATCCGGTTCTGCTTTGTTTGGGTCTATGTGTTTCGCAGTTACGCGCTCTCCTGGCGGGATTTCCAGTGGCCGGCTTTTCGGCAACAGATGGCCTACTCGATCCCCTTCGGCCTGGCGGTGATCCTCCAGGTGACGCAGGACAAATTCCATCAGTATGTCGTCTCTTACTCTTACAGCGCCTCGGTTTTCGCGGTTTATTCGGTCGGGATGTTTCAGCTTCCGATTGTCGAGCTGATCTATACTCCGATGTCGCAACTGATGATCGTCCGGATGGCGGCCCTCCGGCAGCGGGCGACCCGGGAGGAGATCCTCTCGCTCTGGTTCGACATCACGAAGAAGTTGGCAATGGTCTTCTTCCCCATTTTTGTCTTTCTGCAGCTGGCGGCGCGCGAGCTGATCGTTCTTCTCTTCACCCCGATCTATCTCCCCAGCATTCCGCTCTTTCGGATTGCCCTGTTCTCTTTTCTGACGGCGATTTTCTTGACCGAAGCGGTCCTGCGCGCCTACGCGGAGACCCATTTTATTTTAAAGATCACGTTCCTCAAGCTTGCGCTGACCCTGGTATTGATCTTTCCCTTGCTGGCCTGGTTCGGGCTCTCCGGCGGCGTGCTCACGCTGACCGTGGTGCTGGTGATCGCGAAGATGATCATGCTCTGCAGGATCTCGAGCCTGATCCCGCTCTCAGTGAAGGACCTCCTCCCCTGGCGCGATCTCTTCAGCATCGCCATCTTCTCTCTGCTCTGCGGCATTCCGGTTCTTTTTGTCAAAAGCTTCGAGATCGCCTCTCCCGCGATGGTTTTACTGATTTCGGCGGCGATGTATACCCTTTTTTATCTGATCTTTCTGCTGACCTCGCACCTCATCACCTTTGATGAGAAGCGGGAGATCGCCCGAATGGTCCGGCGGGTCGGGGAGCTGCTTCCGGCGACGTCCAAATCTTAATGAGGAATGTATGACGAAACCGACGATCCTTCACCTCATCGATTGCCTCTTCATCGGCGGCGGCGAAATGCAAATGGTCGACCTGCTCCGCCGGATCGATCGGGAAAAATTCCGGCCGCTGGTCGGTTGCCTCCGCAAACAGGGGCAGCTCCTTCCGGTCCTGGAGCAGGCTGGCATCCCGGTGATGGAGTTCCCCGTCCGAGGAAAATTATTCTATCCCCGCTCGCTCAGAGAGATTCTCCGTCTGGCCCGATTCATGCGCCGAGAAGGGGTGAAGATCGTTCAGACGCAAGACCTCTACTCCCATTTGGTCGGCGTGCCCGCCGCCCTGATCGCGCAGGTTCCGGTGGTGGTGACGAACCGGCTCGATCTGGGACACACGATGAAGCGGTGGCATCGCCGGGCGCTCAAAGGACTGTCGTTCGGGATTACCCGGGTGATGGCCAATTCGGAGGGGGTCCGGACGATGCTGATCGAAGCCGAGAAGATCGATCCCCAAAGGATCGAGTTGATCTACAACGGCGTCGATCTCGATGCCTTCCTCATCCCGCCGAAGGAGGAGGGGCGACTCCCGCTCGAACCGGGGGACCGACCGATTGTCGTGGTGGCGAACTTGTGGCCGGTGAAGGGGCACGAGATTCTCTTGGAGGCGGCGGTTCGGGTCGCCGCCTTTTATCCGAGGGCGAAGTTCGTCTTGGTCGGAACGGGCGCGGCCCGCCGGGCGATCCTCGAAGCAAGGGCGCGGGCCCTCTCGATCGAAAAGCAGGTCTTGTTTCTCGGCCCCCGCCAGGATGTTCCTCAACTCTTGCCTCAGATGGAGATCTCGGTTCTCCCGTCGCTGGCGGAGGGTTTCTCGAACGCCATCCTCGAATCGATGGCGGCCGCGCTTCCGATGGTGGCGACCGACGTCGGCGGCAATCGCGAAGCGATTGTAGAGGGGGAGACCGGTTTCTTGGTGCCGCCGAGCGATCCGGAGGCCCTGGCCGATCGGATTCTTCGCCTCCTCGGCGATCGGGCGCTCGCGCAACGGATGGGGCGGGCGGGGAAGCGGCGGATCGAGACGACCTTCTCGTTGCAGCGGATGGTGGCGGAGACCGAGCGTTTTTACGAACGGCTCCTTGAAGCGCGGGGAATCGGGGGGCGGCGGTCGCCGGGTCCAAAGGTGGAAACCGATCTTTCGCGCGTGAAGGTCTCGCCATGATGAAAGTCTTGTTGATCGGCGATTATCCTCCGCCGTACGGCGGGATCTCGGTGCATGTGCAGCAATTGGCCGAGTTCCTCCAGCGGCACGGCGCTGAATGCGCCGTCCTCGACATCGCGCCCGGGACCGCTCCCAAGCCGGGGGCGATTCGGGTGAGCGGCCCCTTCGGCTTTCTTTGGAACCTCATCCGCTTCTCTTGGAGAGGGTATGTCAGTCACATCCATACGAACGGCCACAATTTCAAGAGCTGGTTGGCGATCGGGGTCGCCGCCTGGGTCGGTTTTTTCTTCGGCCGCCGGAACATCGCCACCCTTCATTCCGGTCTGATGCCCGATTATGCCGCCGGAGGGGGACGCGGGCGCAGGAGGGTGATCCGCGCCGCGCTCCGGCCGCTCGGAACGGTCATTGCCGTCAACCCAAAGATCGAGCGGGCGCTTCTCGATATGAAGGTCGCGCCGTCGGGCATCTTCGTCCTTCCGGCTTTTGCCCTGGGTCCCCGCGCCCGCGTTCTGCCGGAATGGGTCGGCGACTACCGGAGAGAATTCTCCCCTCTCATCGGCTCGGCGGTCTATCTGGAAAAGGAGTATGGAACGGACCTGCTGGTGGCGGCCTGCGTTGCGCTTCGACGGAAATATCCCCGCTTGGGTTGCTTGATTATGGGGTCCGGCGGGGAAGAAGAGGCGATTCGCTCTCGGATCCGGCGCGCGGGAGGAGAGGGGTTTCTCTTCCTGCTCGGAAACGTTCCCCACGATCTCTGTCTCTCCGTCATGGCGCAGTCGGATCTCTTCGTCCGGCCGACCCTCTTCGACGGGGATGCGATTTCGGTGCGGGAGGCGTTGGCGCTCGGAGTGCCGACCGTGGCGAGCGATGTCGGGTATCGGCCGCCGGGGACGCGGCTTTTCAAATCGGGAGACGTCGCCGATCTGATCGATCAACTCGATCAGGCGCTTCAAGCGGGGCGGCCTCCGGTCCGCGCGGAGGAAGGCCCTGAAAACCTAACGCTCCTTCGGGGCGTGTACGAGCGCTCGGAGAAGGAGGGATGATGAAGAGATGGAGCGGAAAAGAGACGGCATCGCTTCCCTGCTCGGAGCAGGAGGCGGGCCCCTATATCGAATCGGTTTTTTTGTCCCGTTTCTTCCCCGGAAGCCTGAGAAGGGAAGAGGCGCACCCTTGGATTCAGGCCCGCTTCCCTGCCTGGCCGGAGGAGGCGCGCCGGGCGGCGGATCAGATCCTCTCACAAGAGGGGGGGCCGAAAGAAGCGCGGCCGGGAAGAGTTCCATGGGGAAGGTGGTGGCCTTCGCGGCAGGGGGAACGATTTTCCGGCAACGGGCATTCGGGGCCGACGGCATGGCCGTTTGGATCGCCCGACCAGCGTCTTCTCCTCTTGGCCAGGGGGTATTGGTATACCGGACACGAGCCGTATCGGCATCTTCTCTTTGCCGAGGCGAGTCCGCTCTTCTCGTCGATCCGCTCGTTGGGGAGTTCACAGCAGATGCGCTTTCCTCTCTGGAAGGGGATCTGGCTCCTTCTCTTCACGGCGGGAATCGCCGCCGCATCGGAGGAATGTTTGCGGCTCTGGCAAGGACTTCTGGCGCAGGCCGGCCGGGAGGCGAAAAAAAAGGATGCGCCCGAGAGGGGCCTCTTCCTTTTCATGATGGGAACCCTCTTCACGGAGTCTCCCGAAGCGCAGGCTTGGAGAAACCGAGGAAGGTCGATGCTGGAGCGGGAACTCTCCCGAAGGGTCGGAAAAGACGGCATCTCTCGGAGCCAAATCCTCTCGGATCAGATCGACCTGCTTCAGCTTTACCTCCAGGCGATCTTGGTCGGCCGGGGTCACGAGCCGTTTTCCGATCGAATGGAACAGCGGGTGGAGCGGATGCTGGCGTTCCTCAGCCTGCAGTCTCAGATCCCTCTTTTGAAGCCGGGCCGTTCGCGCTCGCTCTTCTCCTTCAGCGCGGTCGAGTGCCGCGCCGTTGAGAAAGTCCTCGGCGTGGGCGCGGTTGTCTTCAACCGGAGTGATTGGAGGGGGTCGGGCGGCTGCTTTTCGGAAGAGGCCTTTTTTTTGACCGGCCCGGCCGGATACCGGGCACACCAGGAAGCGCCGGCTTCACCCCGCGGAGGCTCTCTGCTCTTCGAGGAGGGAGGCTATGCGCTCTTGAGAAGCCGGACTTCCGATGAAAAGATTCTGGTCCTTCGCTCCTCGCCTCCCGCGGACCCTCCGGAGGAAGAGGGCCGCCTGACCTTGTCGATGGCGGCGCCGAGTGGTCTCTTTCTCGGCGATCCGAAAATGGTGATCACGCGGGAGGAGGCGAAAGGATCGCTTCGCCCGGGCCGGGCGTTTTGGACGCCGCTTGCCAAAAATGGAGCGTCGCATTCGCCGTGGACCCGCACATTTTTGGGGGAAGAGATCGACTATGTCGAGGGAGAGCAGCCGATCGACCGGTCTTCCCCGGCTTGCAAGCAGAGACGGTCGGCCTTTTTCATCAAACCGGACTACTGGATCATCGACGACCTGTTCTCCGGAGAGGGGATCGTGAATGTCGACTGGGTCCTTCCGTTCGCGCCGCGGGCAAAGATCGAGGGAAATCTGGCCGAGGGGTTCCATATCGCCACTTCCGATGGACGCCTTTGGCTCGCGGCATTAGGGACGCATCTGAAGGGGATCGACGCGGGGGTGAAGCCCTCGGAGAAGCAGATGGCGGTTCGCAGCGAGGGGATCCTCCCGATCTCGCTGACCACGGTTCTTTATCCGGACCGATCGCTCTCGCCGAACCGGCACGATTTTAAATCGCTCTTCTTCCCTTCCATCGAAGGAGGGAGCGCCTTTGAGATCTTCACGGCGACCTATACCGATACGTTCCTCTTCGCTCCCGCCGGAAGACGGATTTCCCTCTCCCACGTCCGCTTCGAGGGGGAGCGGCTCTTCCTCCGGAGGGACTATCTGGGTGAGATTGCGCGTCTCTTTGTCCTCTCCGGCCGCTCTTGCTTCTGGGAAGGGAAGCTCCTTTTTGAGAGTCCGCAGCCGATCCCCTTCCTGGAAATGTCCTACCGTGGAGAGGTCTTGCGCGTTCGGGGCGCGCTCTCGGGGCCGGTCTCGTTCTATGCCGACGGCGTCGAGGAAGTTCACGTGAATGGAGAGAAGACCTACTTTACGCGCGATAAAGAGAGATTGATTTTACATTTTTGAGGTGGATCATGTGCGGCATTGCAGGATGGGTTGAAAGAGATCCGAGACAAGAGGTCGATCGGGAGCTGCTTCAACAGATGACCGATCTGATCTATCATCGGGGTCCCGATGCGGGCGGCCTTTTTACAGAGCCGGGGATCGGTCTGGGGCATCGGCGGCTCTCGATCATCGATCGCGCCGGCGGCCAGCAGCCGATGACCAACGAGGATGGATCGGTCTGGATCGTGTTCAACGGGGAGATTTACAACTTTCTGGAGCTTCGTCCCGAGTTGATTCATCGAGGACATCGGTTTGCCACCCGCTCCGACACCGAGGTGATCCTCCATGCCTATGAGGAGTTCGGCCCGGACTGTGTTCGGATGCTTCGGGGGATGTTCGCTTTCGCGATCTGGGATCGCGCCAAACGGCAACTTCTGCTGGCCCGCGATCGTCTCGGCAAAAAACCGCTCTACTATACGCGGCGGGAGGGCGCGCTTCTCTTCGCCTCGGAGGTGAAGGCGCTTCTGGCCATACCGGGGGTGACCCGGGGGGTGAACTGGGAGGCGCTTGATCCCTATCTCTCGCTGCGCTACGTCCCCGGTCCGATGACCCTCTTTCAGGAGATCACCAAGCTGATGCCGGGGCATTTTCTCCTCTTCAAAGAGGGAGAGGTGAAGATTCAGAGCTACTGGGATGTCGAGTTTCGAGAGGAAGAGAACGGAAAAGAAGATCCCTTGGAGCCATTCCAGGCCCTCTTGAAAGAATCGGTCCGGATGCGGTTGATGAGCGAAGTGCCGCTCGGTGTTTTCCTCTCGGGGGGGCTCGACTCCAGCGCGATCGTGGCCGAGATGACGCAGATCGCTAAAGAGGGGGGATGGGATCATCCCATTCAAACCTTTTCGATCGGGTACGACGACCCGAAGGCGAACGAATTCGATTACGCGCGGGAGGTCTCGCAGCACTTCGGGACCGATCATCATGAATTCCGCTTGGGAGGGGAAGCGTTCCACAATTTCATTCCCAAGATGGTCTGGGCCCTCGACGAGCCGATGGCCGATCCCTCCTGTGTCCCCTTCTTCTTCATCTCGCAATACGCGAAGAAGTCGGTGACGGTGGTTCTCTCGGGAGAGGGGGCCGATGAGATCCTGGCCGGGTATGGCATTTATCATAAAATGCGCCTGATCGACCGGCTTCAGAAGGGGACGCCCGCGTGGCTTCTGGGCGGGGTCGGGCGGTTTCTCTCGGGGCGACGGGCGGCCCGCTGGCGGAAATACGCCGAGTGGATCGACCGCCCGCTGGAGGAGCGCTACTGGGGGGTCTCGCGGATCTTTACGGAAGCGGCCAAACGCGACCTGCTTCGGACCCCTCCCGGCGAAGAGGGGCGATCCGTTTCCGCCCTCTTCAAAGAATATTATCGGAAGACCGCCGGTCTCGATCCGTTGAACCGGATGCTTTACCTCGATACGAAGGTGTGGCTTCCCGACCAGATCCTTCTGAAGGCCGACAAGATGACGATGGCGAACTCGCAGGAGCTGCGGGTCCCGTTTCTCGATCATGAGCTGGTTGAATTTGCGGCGACTTTGCCGATTCGCCGCAAGCTTTCCGGAGGGGTGGGAAAACGCCTCCTTCGCGATGCCATGGCCCATCGCCTTCCGGAGCGGATTGTGAAGCGTCCGAAGAAAGGCTTCCCGATTCCGGCGGTCTGGTTCCGCAAGGAGGTGCTGCCGGCGGCGCGGGCGCTTTTCTCGGAGCGCGATTCGCTGATCGGGGAGATCATGCGAAAGGAGAAGGTCGCGCAGATGCTGGCGGAGGAGGAAGCGCATCCTTACACCCGCCACAAGGAAATCTGGACGTTGGTGGTCCTCGATTATTGGCACCGGATTTTTATTCGAAAGAAGGGAGTTGAATCATGAAGGAAAGCGCCGTTCGTATTCCATCGAATGCCCCGGAAAAGAAGGCGGGCAGCCCCCCGCCCCTGGAGGAAACCGTCCGCCCTCTGATTCACCTTTCCTTAAAAGGG
>JAHFEM010000271.1 GCA_023248505.1 Nitrospirota bacterium | reverse complement strand
GTGTTGGCGCTTGTTCTGAGGTAGCCTTGCGTTCCGAAAGCATCGATCCGTAACCGATCGGTTACTTCGAACGTCCATCCCCTCGTCGGGAGCGAACAAAAGAGCATCACCAGGATAATCAACTGGAACAAGAATTTCGGCGGTCGCATTTTCATCCTCCCTTCAATCCGGATTGAATCATGGTCCGAGCTTTCTGATATCGACGTTGGGGTATATCCCGAATCGGGTTATTTCGGTAGTCGGATTTCTTAAGGCAATATTAATGCCAAGGATGGGGGATGTCGTATGAATGGATTTTTCCGCAACGAAATTGAGGAGATTGAATCTTGAGTCCGGCGGGGATCTGAAACGTTAGAAATTTAAACTTGTGGAGGCGATTTCATACCGAGTGACGTTTTTGGACACTCTGGTTCCATTCCGATCGGCTCGCCGGCGCAATCGCGCCGGTGAGCGCCCGCATTTCGAGCCTCGCTTCCGTTCCTTCCATAAAGGCCATCGCCGATTGTTCCTGCGCCGAAGCGGATGTTCCGGTTTACAAAAGTAAAGAAGCGCAAGCGGACCGGCAGGCGTTGTAGCCGGGCGACCGGAAGAGAAGGGCGCTTTGCGACTCTTTTCAGCTTCGTCTGCTCCGGCTGGGAGCCCGTCTTTTCCTGATGATGGGAGGGGTGAGGGGTGAGGGGTGAGGGCAACCTCCCAGGCACAGATCAGATTGATAAAAAGAAAGGCCACCACGATGATCCATCCCGACCCATTCGATAATTGAAGCTCCCCGCCGCAAGCTGCGGGGAATGCGACGCGCTATGCGTGTTCAAACACCGTCTCCTCCTTCGAGCGTCCTGAAATCCGATCGTCCGCCGAATTCTGCATGGATGAATTCCGGCCCGATCGTCATGCCGGACCACCCTATCAAATTTGATTTCCGAGGTGTAGCCGCTGTTTTCCAGATTGATTTAAAAAAGTTGGGAGGAGGAAGTATTTTCGCAAGAATTCGCGGAGGCAGTTGTGGTACAATTTCGAAGTCTTTAAGGAGAAATCGTTCATGCGGGCCATCGACATGCATGTTCATCCCGGGACCAGGGAGTATTTGGTCGATGCCGGGGGGAAATATCTCTCCGATGCGCTTCATTATTTCCATCGGCACGACGCCGTGGTCAGCGCGGAGGAGATGGCGGCCCATTATCGGCGGCTCGATATGAGGGCGGTGCTGCTCGCCTGGGATGCGGAGACCCACACCGGTCTGCCGCCGGTTACGAACGACTACGTCGCGGAGCTGGTCCGAAAGTATCCCGACGTCTTCATCGGCTTTGCCGGCGTCGATCCCTGGAAGGGGACGATGGCGGTTCGCGAGCTGGAGCGGGCGGTCAAAGAGCTCGGGCTGCGCGGATTGAAATGCCATCCGATCGCCCAAGCCTTTTATCCCAACGACCGGAAATTTTATCCCCTTTGGGAATGCTGCGAGGCGTTGAAGATCCCGCTTCTGCTCCACACCGGGACGACCGGCGTCGGGGCGGGGGTCCCGGGAGGAAACGGTCTCAAACTAAAATATGCTCAGCCGATTCCTTACATCGATGACATCGCCGCCGACTTTCCAAACCTCACGATCATCGGAGCGCATCCCTCTTGGCCCTGGCAGGAGGAGATGCTGGCGGTCGCCGTCCACAAGACGAATGTCTACATCGACCTCTCCGGCTGGTCGCCGAAATATTTTTCTCCTTCCTTGGTGCAGTACGCCAATAACCTCCTCCAGGATCGGGTCCTCTTCGGTTCGGACTATCCTTTCCTGACCCCGGAGCGTTGGATGGCCGATTTTGAGAAGGCCGGGTTCAAGCCGGCGGTGCGGGAGAAAATTCTGGTCGGAAATGCGAAAAGACTGCTTGGATTGTAGGCGGCCGCCGCGTTCCCATCCGGGAAAAAAATATTGCAAGCAGACTGAAAAGTCAGTATATTGTCTCGCTTGAGTCATGAAATCGGCGAAGCGATCCATCGTGCGTCGCTTCCGGGCCGGTTTTAATATTGTTCCTAATCGTCGATGCCATCTAAGATGAAAAACGGGAAGAAAACGGAAGGACGTCGAAACCCTTCAACGACGCGGCGGAGCGGCCGGGAGAGGAAGAAGATCTCCTCGCAGGGGCCGAAGGAAGTTTCCGCTCGCAACGGCGCTTCGGACGCACGGGCCGCGATCGTCCTGGCGGCCGGTCAGGGAAAACGAATGAAGTCGGCCCTTGCGAAGGTGCTTCATCCGCTCGCCGGCGTCCCGATGCTCTTCTACGTTCTCGATCTGGTCAAACAGACGGAGATTCAACGGACCTTCGTCATCGTCGGCCATTGCGCGGAACAGGTTTCGGAGGCGGTTTCAACGTGGGGGGTGAACTGCCTTCTTCAAGATCCGCCGCTGGGAACGGGACATGCCGTCCTTCAGGCGAAGGACGCTCTCGCGGGTTTTTCGGGATCGGTCTTGATCCTCAGCGGCGACACGCCGCTTCTGAGGCCGGAGACCGTCCGGCGGTTATGGGAGGTTCACCGGGAAGAGCGGGCGACGATGAGCTTGTTGACGACGCGCCTGACGAATCCCTATGGATACGGCCGCGTGGTCCGGAAGAAGAACGGGACGATCGCCCGGATCGTCGAAGAGCGGGATGCCACGCCGGCGGAGCGTTCGATCCAGGAGGTCAACACCGGGGTCTATATCATCGAGGCCCCTTTCCTTTTTGAGGCGCTCGGGGAGGTCCAGCCGAATAATCAGCAGAAGGAGTACTACCTCACCGACCTGATCGGGATCGCCGCCCGTCGAGGCGAACGGCTCGCCGGAGCAGAGGCCGATCCGGAAGAGGTGATCGGGGTGAACAGCCGCGCCGATCTGGCGACGGCCGAGGGGCATCTCCGAAAGCGGATCGCGGCGCGCTGGATGGCCGAAGGGGTGACGATCATCGACCCGTCCCAGGTCCGGATCGACGCCTCGGTGGAGATCGGACGGGACGTGGTGATCCACCCCGGCGTGGCCCTGGAGGGGAAGACCCGGATCGGCGACGCGTGTCTCCTCCGCGCCTGCCGAATCGAGAACAGCCGTTTGGGGGAGCATGTCGTCGTAAAAGATTACAGCGTGATCGAAGACGCCGAGATCGAGTCCGACGCCGCGATCGGTCCCTTCGCCCACCTCCGGTCCGGGACGCTCCTTCGAAGGGGGGCCAAGGTCGGGAACTTCGTCGAGATCAAGAAGAGCGAGTTGGGGGAGGGCTCGAAAGCCAACCATCTCAGCTACCTTGGAGACGCGGTGATCGGAAAAGGGGTGAACATCGGCGCCGGGACGATCACCTGCAACTATGACGGAGAGAAGAAGCACAAAACGGTGATCGAAGACGACGTCTTCATCGGAAGCGACACGCAATTGGTGGCGCCGGTTCGCGTGGGGGCCGGGGCGCTCATCGCGGCCGGCTCGACAATCACGCAGGATGTTCCGCCGGAGGCGCTGGCGATTTCGCGCACGAAGCAAGAGAACAAAGAGGGCTGGGTCCGTAAGAGAAGAAAAAAACGAGAGGGGTGAGGCGGGAGGCGGGAGGGGGAAAGGCTAAAAGATCTCTTTTATCTTCCCCCCTCCCGCCGACCACTTTCCGCCTCCCGTCATTTGGAGTCATTTATGTGCGGGATCATCGGTTACATCGGGGAGAAGAACGTCGTATCGATTCTCGTGGACGGCCTCCGGAGGCTGGAGTATCGAGGGTATGATTCGTCCGGAATCGCCTACTTCTCGGATGGCGCGCTGGAGGTGAAGCGATCGGTCGGAAAACTCGCCGCGCTCGAATCGACCCTCTCCCGTATCCCGCCGAAGGGTCATCTGGGGATCGGTCATACGCGATGGGCGACGCACGGAAAGCCGTCCGAGCAGAACGCCCATCCTCACCGCGCCGGCGATCTGGTCGTGGTCCATAACGGGATCATCGAGAACTATCTCTCCTTAAAAAAAGGGCTGCAGGCCGAAGGGCGTGTCTTCACCTCCGATACCGATACCGAGGTCATCGTTCAACTGGTCGATCATCTCCATCAAAAAGGAATGTCGTTGGAGCAAGCGGTTCGGGCGGCGATCGACAAGATGGTCGGCAGCTACGCCATCTGTCTTATCTCGGAGAAAGAGCCGGAGCGGATGATCGTCTTTCGTTCCGGCTGCCCGCTGGTCATCGGCGTGGGGGACAAAGAGTTTTTCGTCGCCTCGGACATCCCCGCCTTTTTAAGCCATACGCGCGAGGTGATTTTCCTGGAGGACGGGGAGCTGGCGATCCTTTCCCGAAGCGGGGCGGAGATTTCCGACCTGAAGGGGGCGCTCCTCTCGAAGAAGAGCCAGCACATCTCGTGGGACCCGGTGATGGCCGAGAAGGGGGGCTATCGCCACTTCAT
>JAHFEM010000270.1 GCA_023248505.1 Nitrospirota bacterium | reverse complement strand
GAGGGGGTAAAAGATGAAATCTTTTGACCCGACCCCTTCCGTTTCACTCCTCACGCCTTACGTTTTTTTGGAAGGAATATGGCAGTCAATTGCGGAATTGTCGGACTGCCGAATGTCGGCAAGTCGACCATTTTTAATGCGCTGACCCGCGCAAACGCGGCGGTCGCGAATTATCCGTTCTGTACCGTCGAGCCGAACGTCGGAATCGTGGAGGTTCCGGATGAGCGGCTCACGCGGCTGGCCGAAATCTATCGGCCGAAGAAGCTGACGCCGACGAACATGGAGTTTGTCGATATTGCCGGCCTGGTGGAGGGGGCGAGCAAAGGAGAAGGGCTCGGGAATCAGTTTCTGGCCCACATCCGGGAAGTCGATGCGCTGGTCCATATCGTCCGCTGTTTCGATGATCCGGAGATCGTCCATGTCAACGGTGCGGTCGATCCGCAACATGATGTGGAGATCATCGATACCGAGCTGATTCTCAAAGATTTGGATTCGGTCGATAAGCGGCTCTTCCGCGTCGAAAAGAAGGCGAAATCGGGGGACAAAGACTCCGTGCGGGAGATGGCTCTCCTGACGCGACTCAAAGAAGCCCTCTCTCAAGGAAAATCGGCGAGGCAGATTCCCTTCTCGGAAGAAGAGGCCCCGATCATGAAGGATCTCGCCCTTTTGACGGCGAAGCCGATTCTCTATGTTGCGAATGTGCCGGAGGGGGACATCGAGAAGGGAAATGCCTACTCCACTCGCGTCGTTGAGATCGCGCGGCGGGAGGGGACGGAGTGCATCGTGATCAGCGGGAAGATCGAATCGGAGATCGCCGCGCTCTCCCCCGAGGAGGGAGAGGTTTTCTTAAAAGAGTTGGGTCTCTCCGAGCCGGGCCTCGCACGGCTGGTTCGCGGGTCGTATCGCCTCCTGGGGCTGGTCACCTTCTTTACGGTCGGTGAAGATGAGGTCAAAGGGTGGACGATCTCGAAGGGAACCCCGGCGGTGCAGGCGGCGGGAAAGATCCATTCCGACATCGAACGAGGCTTCATCCGGGCCGAGGTTTTCCGGTACGACGATTTGATCCGTCTCGGCAGCGCGCAGACGATTAAAGAGAAGGGATTGCTCCGCTTGGAAGGGAAGGAATATCTGGTTCAAGACGGGGACTGTCTCTATTTCCGTTTCAATGTTTAGGCGCCCGAAAGAGGCCGAGCGCCTCAAAGGTTCAATTGACTCGGAAATTCAAATATGTTAAAAAACGATGTTGCGTGAACCTCCGTGGAGGTCCCTGCGGGCCCTCCCCCGGGGCAACGCATCAAGGACGGCGAGCCGTCTGGAAGTACGGCGCTTTTGTGACGCCGGTTGCGTTACGAAATGCGCCTTTTGTGAATATCCTCGCTCTAAACTTGTTTTAGGGCTTGATTAACCGTGAGGGAGCATTGATGGACGGATACGAGACGATTTTCATCGTCAAACCTTCTCTTTCCGATGACGAGGTCGCCAAGATCACCGAGAAGATCAAAGGGGTGATCACGAAAGCGGGAGGAGAGGTGATTGTGACCGAGAATTGGGGTAAAAAGAAACTCGCGTACGAAGTGCGGAAGGAAAAAAAGGGAACCTACATCATCGCGCATTTCAAAGGAAACGGGACCACTGTTTCCGAACTGGAACGGAGCTACCGGCTCGATGAGTCGATCATCAAATTCATCACGATCAAAATCTCGCCTGAGAAGCTTGGAAAGACCCTTCCCGCCCGCGATGAAAAGCCGGTCTCATCTTACCGCGATCGGGAGTCCGTCGGAGAGAGATAATATAACATAGAGAGTTCCGCGGTCGTTTTCGTCTATTTTGATAGATAAGGTGCTTATCTGCGGAACGAGGAGTGGGGAAAATGGTCAGCTTTAATAAAGTGATTTTGATTGGAAACCTTACCAAGGATCCGGAGATCCGTTACACGCCGAGCGGAACGGCCGTCGCCAGTTTTGGACTGGCGGTCAACCATCGCTACAAGCAGGGCGACGAGATGAAGGATGAAGTCTGCTTTATCGATGTCGTGGTCTTTGGAAAGCAGGCGGAGAACAGCGGGCAATATCTCTCGAAGGGGCAGGGGGTCATCGTCGACGGGCGGCTTCAACAGCGTCGCTGGGAGACGGAAGACGGCCAAAAGCGGAACAAGCATGAGGTCGTGGCCCAGACGATTCGATTCCTCCCCAAGCGCCAAGACGGCGGCGGCTCGGAGGGGCCTTCACGGGGCGAAATGCCCGGCGATGAGGGGGCGGATGAAGTCCCGTTTTAAACGATCTGATCCGAACCGGTTCTCTTGACCCAGGATAGAACATAACGGAGGAGTTGTGGAAAAGAAATTTTTTCAAAGAAGGCGCGTCTGCCGTTTTTGCACGGAGAAGAAAGAGTCGGTCGATTACAAGGAAATCCAGGTCCTGAAGGGTTTTCTGACCGAACGGGGAAAGATTATCCCCCGCCGGATTTCCGGAAACTGCGCCGCACATCAACGGCATCTAACCGCCGCCATCAAGCGCGCCCGTAATATCGCCTTCTTGGCCTTTGCCGAAGAACGATAAACAGGTCGATTCCGGCGTCTCCTGGCCGGGCATCCGGCGAGGAGACGCCCTCGGCGCAGTCCCTCGGCCGCATCGATCAACAAGAAGATCCCTTTCCACGTCGATGAAGCGAAAGGCCGCTTCGTAGCGTCGAATCTTGTTGACGGATTCCCCCGGAATTGGTATAGTCAACCTCATCTTTCTACGACTCTGATCAGGGAGGGCCATGCTGACTTCTGAGGAAAAAACAAAGGTCAATCGGCGCCAATCTTTGAGGCTCCCGTTCATCGTTTTGGAAGTGAAGGGAAAACATTCCAATAAGGTCTTCCTGGCCTATGCCGAGAATATCAGCCGGGGAGGGCTCTTCCTCTCCTCCGCCCAGACGCTGAAAGTGGGGGATCGATTCCCCATCGAATTTATCCTTCCTGATAATAAAACCAAGATTCGCTGCACCTGCGAGGTCGCCTGGAAAAAGAAATATGAAACGCAGGGGATTGTCTCCGAGGGGGTCGGTGTTCGTTTCGTCGACCTTGCGGCGGACCAGAAGAAAATTATCAACGGATGGATCGACAAGGAAGAGAAGAAGAAACGTGGTTCATGAGCAATTTCCCATCTAAAGCGGTTCTCGCCCATTTCCTTCAAATGATCTCTCGACTTTTTAAGCTTCGGCCTTTCTCCTTTTCTGCAATGGATTCCCGTTCTTTTGGCCCGGAGAGGGTCGATGAAGGAGGGGTTTCCCGGATGCATGGCGCCGCGCCCCGCCCTTCATCGAAAGCGGGGTTCTTCGCGAGCGGATCATTCGGTTGCAACGGCGTTTATCAAGGAAGGTAGCGATGGAAGTTCCGATTCCGAACTTTTATTTCATGGGGGTCCAATTCATTCACCTGCTGGCCCTCTCCATTTTGGTCGGCGGGATTGTCGCCATCGGTTTTATTATCGCCCCGACCCTTTTCCGAAGAATTAAATCGCGGCGAACGGCCGGCGAACTGATGGGGGAGATTCTCAGAAAATTCGATATCCTCTCTCTCTTTTGCATTGCGGCGCTGATCATTACGGGGATCATTAAATATTGGACATGGGAGAACCTCACCCCCTGGAATTTAACCCGGTACCTGGCCATTCTGGTTTTGTCGGGGGGAGGACTTTATTCGGCCTTGGTCGTTTCGCCGAAGCTCCGCAGTTGGATGGCTTCCCAATCCTCGGCGAAAGTCGGCGCTGTTTCCAGGGAGACCGCATTACGCCCCTCTTTGGTGTTGGCCGCTTCCGGTTCGGCCGTTGTTCAATCGGTCGAAGCGCCGGCGCCGGAGGAGGACCCTCCCGATTTTAATCGGCTGCATCATATATCGGTTCGTCTGATGACCCTGAATCTGATCTGCGGCGTAATCGCCCTTCTCATGGCTTGATTTGAGGGGGCCGCTTGCGCCTATGCAAGGAGGGTGTGCCAAGGTGATTGACGCTCAAGAGAAACGCTCCGGAGAGCGGAGAGATGAAACGGAAGACAGGCGCCAAGGGGATCGGCGGCAGGTAGATCGGCGGCAAGGGGCGCGGCGGGCGATTGAGCGACGCAAAGAGTCGTGTCCCGTCTGCGCCAACGAGCTGACCCCGAAACTCTACTGCGCTTCCTGCAAGATGCGGGTCATCAAGATCCGAAATTAATTCCCGGAATCGCCGGACGCAACGCAACATTCTGTGACGGCACGATCGGCTCCTCTTTGGTCCAAGTCGATTTTTCAATCGAGAAGGTTGGTCTTACGGCGGGCTCCGATCTTGACCGAAACGAAAGAGGCGATGGTGATGAGGCGGTGGAATTCGACGCGCGATTATCGATGGGTTCATCTCTCTCTCCGTGTCGAAGCTCCGCGCAGC
>JAHFEM010000269.1 GCA_023248505.1 Nitrospirota bacterium | reverse complement strand
GAGGCGCACTCGATAAGACCGGGCTCAGGCGCCTCCTGGGAGAAGGGGCTTAAGGCTCACCCCGCCGCTCTACCTTGCGGCGTTCGTAGCGGGTGGGGTCGATCGGGATCTGGACGGTCATTGTCGTCCCTTTCCCCGGTTTGGATTTGACATCGATGCTTCCCCGGTGCTGATCGATGATGTGATGGCAGATCATCAGGCCCAAGCCGGTCCCTTGCGCCTCTTTGGTTGTAAAGAAGGGATTGAACAATTTCTCCAGGTTCTCCTCGGAGATCCCCACGCCCGTATCGACCACGGCGATTCGAATGCTGTCTTGGCCCTGCTCATCTTGATGGAAGGAAGTGGCCAGACTGATCTTGCCCGACCGGGTCGCATGGATTGCGTTCAGAATCAAATTTAAAAATACCTGCCGCATTTTTTCCGAATCGATTCTTGTTGGGGGAAGGTCCGAAGCCAACTGAAGGTCGAGCTCGATGTTCTTTTTATTGGCCTCATGTTTCAAAAGAAAGACAACCTCCTGCAGGATGAGATTGATATCGGCCTCTTTCAGGGAGAGTGCGTCCTGATCGCCCCCCTTGGAGAAATCGAGCAGTTTGCGGATGAGTGTCTGGATCCGTTCCGCTTCCTGAAGCGAGAGGGTGTAAAATTTCTCCAGGAATTCTTTGTCCAACTGGGGTTCTTGAAGCTTTTGGGGGAGGATCTGAAGAAAGGTGTAGATCGCGACCATCGGATTGTTGATCTCATGCGCCATCCCGGCCGCCAATGTGCCGATGGCGGTGAGCCGGTTGGTCCGGGAGACCCTCTTGAGGGTCTCGATCTTTTCGGCATAAAGCCGATCGCGCTCCTTTACCAAGTCGTAATGCTCGATTCCTTGGAGCATGGCGCAGCGAAGATCGGCGACATCGTAGGGCTTGGTGATATAGCGATAGATGCTCCCTTTGTTGATCGCCTCGATGACCATTTCCATTTCAGTGTAGGCGGTCAGCAGCATGCGGACCGCCTCGGGAAGCGCCTTTTTCGCTTGGGCCAGAAATTCGACGCCGCTCATTCCCGGCATGCGCTGATCGCTGATGATCACGGCGATCTCCGGGTGGGTCTGCAAAGTCTCGAGCGCCTCTTTCCCGCTCTTTGCGGTATAGATCGTGAACTCCCGCTCGTATTGCTCCGAAAGGCTGATCAACGCCATCTCTTCATCATCGACGAAGAGAACGGGGTAGTCTTTGGGGCGGATTCCTTGCTGCATGATTTCCTTATAAAGATAAGTAACGTGAAGCGTTAGGCGTAAGGGGTGAGGGGTAAAAGATTTAAAAGCTTTAGAGCCTTTGACTTGACCCCTTACGCCTTACGCTTCACGCCTAACGTGTTTTGGTGTGCTGTGCTCAGCGTTTGCCTTACCGGCAAGGTGATCACGAACTCCGTGCCTTGTCCCGGCTGGCTGGAGACGGCGATCTCCCCGCCATGGTTCTGAAGAATGCGATAGCTGACCGAAAGCCCCAGACCGGTTCCCTTCCCCGCTTCTTTCGTGGTGAAGAACGGCTCGAAGATCCGTTTCCGATGCTCCGCCGAGATGCCGACCCCGCTGTCCTTTACCAAGATCTTCACCCACTCCTCCTCTTTCCACGTTTTGATTCTTATTTCTCCCTGATCGGGGATGGCATGGAGGGCGTTCTGCAACAGGTTCATGAAAACCTGATTGATCTGGCCCGGGACGGCTTCCACGAGGCCGATCTCACCGTACTCCTTGGTCACTGTGATCCGTCCCTTTAGTTCGGCCCTCATCAGATTGAGGGTGGAGTCCAGGCCCGCATGAAGATCGGTCGGCCTGAATTGAACCTCGTCTTTTCTGACGAACGCCTTCAGGTCGGAGATAATCGCTTCGGTCCGGTCGAGTCCCGTTTTGATGATTGAAATGGCTTTGACGATCTTGTCGTTTAACCGGGTGACCTCGGCGCTGTCGAGCGCCGCCCCTGCGTGGGTGAGCCGGTCATGTTCGATGAGGGCGTTATGGAGATTGGCCAGGCTGACCTTCGCAAAGCTGATCGGATTGTTGATCTCATGGGCCATCCCGGCGACCAAAAGGCCGAGGGCCGCCATTTTTTCCGAGTGAATCAACTGCGCTTCCAGGCCGCGCTGGTTGAGGAGGGACTTCATTCGGGCCCGGAGCTCTTCGCAGCTGAACGGTTTTGTGAGATAGTCGTCGGCGCCATACTCCAATCCTTCGATTTTCATCGAAAGGTCCGCCTTTGCCGAGATCAAGACGATGGGAATATGTTTCGTCAGGGAATTTTCCTTGACCTCCCGGCAGAGCTGATAGCCGTCTTTGATCGGCATCATGACGTCGGAGAGAATCAAATTGGGAAGATCGGACTGGGCGCGCTGCACCCCCTCTACCCCATTCTGGGCCGTGATGACTTGGTATTCATCCTGAAGTTGCGTGACCAGGAAGTGGAGCATGTCGGGGTTGTCTTCGACTACGAGGACCTTGGGGGCTCCCGCCGGCGCGCTTGAGGCGGCGGTCTGCGTCGGCTGCGCTTCTTGAAAGACACCCGCCGTTGCGTATTCCGCCGCTTGATGAAGCGAGCGGGTCCAATCGGCTTCTCCCCCCTCTTTCTGTTCGGGGATGCAGATCGGTTCGATGAGATAGGGGATCGTAAAGGCCATCACTGTCCCTTGGCCCAGCTTACTTTCGGCCCAGATATCTCCCTTGTGGAGCTCGATCAGCTCTTTCGACAGGGCGAGCCCGATTCCGGTTCCTTCGAAACGGCGGTTAGAGGAGGCATCAACCTGGGAAAAGCGGTTAAAGAGTTTGTGGAGGTTTTCCTCCGCGATCCCGATTCCGGTGTCGGAAATGCGGACCAGAATTTGATCTTCCTTCTGCTCGCACGAGACATCAACGCTTCCTCCCGGATTCGTGAATTTGAGGGCGTTGAAAATGAGATTCAGAAACACTTTCTCAATCTTGTCTCGATCGAGATAAAATTCGGTAAGCCGATCCGCCCCGGTAAATGAGAGAGAGATCTCCTTCTTCTCCGCCAGAGGGGAGAGGGAAGCAATGATCCCTTTGATGAATTTAGTAAAGTCGGTTTTTAAGTAAGAAAGCTGCATTTTCCCCGCGTCCATCTTCGCCAGATCGAGGAGGTTGTTGATCAGTTTGAGAAGGCGAAGACCGTTCTGGTACATGCTGCTTAAATCTTCCCTTCGGTCCCCTTGGAGCGTATCCCGATGTAGCATCGATTCGAGGGGGGCCAAAATCAACGTGAGGGGGGTTCGAAGCTCATGGGAGATGTTGGCGAAGAACTGGGTTTTGACTTGGTCGAGTTCCTGGAGTTTCTGATAGGAGCGTTCCAGCTCCGCCTTACTTTCGGATAACTCGCGGGTCCGATCTTCGACCTTTTTTTCCAGATCCAGGGCCCATTGCCGGAGTGTCTCGGACATCTTCTGGACATCATCGTACAAGAGAGAGTTAGAAAGGGCGATCGAAGCTTCCACCCGGAGATTCGATAGAAATTCAATGTCTGACCGGGTGAACGGTTTGAGATTGTCTTTTTCTCCAAGGTTGATGATGCCGATCAGGTTGTGATCATGTATCAGAGGAAGCGCAACCTTGGCTGACAACGCATGAAAATACCGGCCTGCCTGAACCTTAATATCCCCAAAGCGCGGATCTGCCTCAAGTTCACTCCACTCAACAACGCGGTCTTCTTTTTTCATCCAGTCCATGAAAGGGCGGTGCACAGCGAGATCAATATTGAAATCTCGAATGCCGATAATGGAATAGTGTCCCTCCCTCTCCCAAAGAATAATTGACGAGTTGGGAACATAAAGAGCTTCACGAATGGTGGAAACAATTCTGTTGGTAAGCCCCTGAAGATCATTCAAGAGAACAAGTTCTTTGACCATGCCCTGAAGGATCTTTTGCATATCGTACTTGCGGCGTTGAAAACGATGATCAATCCGAGGCTGGACGACTTTAATATATGGGATCATCAATGAGAATGTAATAAATATAAGGATGAAAAGCTTGATGTCGCTAAATGTATATATCCATTTCCGGAAATACCACATGAGAGCGGTAATGGGAATAAGGAGGACAGAAGAAGTAACTATCCACATAATCGTTTTGTGAATAACAGTAGAAATATCCATAACTTGATATCTAATGACCGCATAAGCAAATATTAAGAAATATACTACTAGGATATAGTCATCTACAGGTGGGAAGTTAACGAGATTAAGCACTCTGGAGAAATAATCAAAACCTGCCATTACTGCGACGGTATGGGCAATGAAAATATACTGCAGCTGTTTTCTACTAAGACCGGTTGCATGCTTCCCAGCTGTATACATTAAGGATAGAATTCTAAAAGCTGCGATAGAGAAAAAGCAGAGAAACACATAATAAAACG
>JAHFEM010000268.1 GCA_023248505.1 Nitrospirota bacterium | reverse complement strand
GCCGCAACCCGCGCGACCGTCTCCCGTGCGGAAGAACGTCCGCCGCCGCGGTAATCGCGAATGCCGTATTTTTGCCAGTAGGTGTAATCGGCATGCCCCGGACGGAAGAGATCTTTGATCGCCTCGTAGTCTTTCGATTTGGCATCTTCGTTGTAAACGATCAGGCTGATCGGCGTCCCGGTCGTCCGCCACTCGAAGGTCCCGGAGAGGATCTTCACTGCATCCGATTCCTTCCGCTGCGTGACGAGTTTGCTCTGGCCCGGCTTTCTCCGATCGAGGTCTTTCTGAAGGTCTTCTTCGGAGAGGGGCAAACCGGCCGGGCAGCCGTCCACGATCGCGCCGAGGGCGACGCCGTGGCTCTCCCCGAAGGTGGTGATGCGAAAAATCTGTCCGAAGGTGTTTCCCGACATAAGAAATAACCGTTAAACGTGAATTGTTATTCGTTATTCGTGAACTTTTATTTTTACGTTTAACAATTCACGTTTAACGAATAACGTTTTTTAGACCCTTACCTGGAGGCACTCCTTGCAGAGCTTCTTTCCCCCTTCCGCCAATAGGAGGGTGACATTCGTCTGCTCGCCGCAATTCCCGCACGGCTCGGCGTCGTACTTGCCGGACTTGGGTGGAGGAGGAAGGGTGACATGCTCAATCTTAAAGAGCGCCGATTCCGCGGCGGTCAGGATTTCGTTGATCTTATCGTCGGTCAGCTTCTGGAAGGCCGCCTTGTTCTCCGCCGTGGCGTTGGGAGCGGTCGCCTCCTTCCGCAGCTTTCGCAATTGCGCATGGTCGAAGGTGTCCCAGTAGGTGCAGTAGGCCCGGACCGCCTTCCCCGTCTTGGTGTTTTGGAGGATGTAAACCGGCTTGCCGACGCGGGTGAGATAGAGATTCCGCTTTCCGAAGGTGCAGCCGGTGATCTCTTGAATCGCATCGACCGCGCAGGTCTCATTCCCCACCAAGGCGACCAGCTCTTTCATATTCTTCATCTGGTCCCCCATCTCCCGCATCAAGACTTTCGCGGCCCGAAACCCGACCGCAATATCCAGACAAAGATGCCGATGAAAATCAACCGCCTTCTTAAACTCCGGATCCATCCATCCCCTCCTAAAGAATGTTCACTATTTGCCGCCGATCATATCATATAATTCCGAGAAATCAAACGCGCGCTGTCGACGCGCCCGAAACGACGAATTAGGAATGAGGCCTGAGGAACAACGCGCTTGCGCGTGGGGGGCAGCGCCCCAAGATTCTTACTCGATGCTCACCGCCGGCTCCGCACTCGATTCCGGTTCCGCCGCCTTCTCCGGAATCCACCGCTTCACCCAAGGGAGCAACAGAAACGCCGGAAAGGCCAAGAAGAAGGTCGCCATAAAGTAGGTCGTATACCCCAAGCTCTGCGTTGCGACACCGGAGAAAACCCCCGACACCGACCGGGTCAACCCAAACAACGCCGAAAGCAGCGCATACTGCGTCGCCGCATGCTTCTTATCACAGATGCTCATGAGGAAAGCAAGGAAAGGGGCGGTCCCCAATCCGCCGCAGAACGACTCCACGGCCGACGCCATGTACATCATCCCATCCGAGGGGGGAAGCGACGCCGCGCCGGCGTAAAAAAGATTGGAGACCGCCTGCGCGATCCCCAGAACCCAAAGGGCCCGGAAGATCCCCCACCGACTCGTGAACATTCCCCCCAACAAGGCCCCGGCAATCGTGCTCGCCACCCCCAAGGTCCCCGGCACGATCCCGATCTGGACCGGCGTAAAATGCCGATCGACCCAGAACGGCTTCACCATCGGCCCGAGGGCCATATCGCCGACTTTGAAGAGAAGAATGAAGAGGGCCACGTAGAGAAACCCGGGCCGCGCGCCGAACTGTTTCAACGGGGTCCAGATCGCATCGATGATCGGCGAGGTCGTCCGGGAGGACCGGTCCGGAGACGGGGCGCGGACCCCCTCGGGAGCCTGGCTCGTGAGAAGGGCCAGTAACAAAAGAAGAAGGGCTGCGCCGATGAAGGTCGCGCGCCAGCTGATGAATCCGGCGAGGGCGACGAAGAGCCCTCCGGCGGCGATGAGGGCGATCCGATAGGTCGTCACACGAACACCGTTGGCCGCCCCCATCTCTTTTGCATCGAGCAGCTCGATCGTGTAGGCGTCGATCGCAATGTCCTGCGTCGCCGAGAAGAGGGCGAGGGCGAACAACAAACACCAGAAGAGCGCGCCGACCGATCCGGCCGGAAGGGAAACCAAGAGCAAAAGGGTGACCGCAATCAGCGACTGGCAGGCGACCATCCAGCTCCGCCGTCTTCCCCAAGAATCAAGCGCCGGCGCCCAGAGAAACTTCAAGGTCCACGGCAATCCGACCAGGCTGAAAAACCCGATCTCCTTCAAGCTCACGCCGTGCATTCGAAAGTAAACAGGGAAAGCGTCCACGATCAGACCGAAGGGGAAGCCTTCGGCGAAATAAAGAATCGCCACCCAAAAGAGTTTGTTTCGAATCGTCACTTGCCTCAATCGTCCCTTGCCATCCGCTTCGGGGAAAGCCCCCAACATTCACCCGACCAAGGGGTTCCGGGCGAACCATTGAACCTGCGAGGCTCCGTCGGCTACTTTACCTCGTTCAAATCGATTTGTCATCCCCCTTACAGTGCTGAGCGCGACCTGATCGGCATGCGCGGGGAAGACAGGGAGTTGACTTGCCTGACGGCTTTATGACAATGTAATCTTAGTTGCAATGTTGTATTTTTATCGGTTATTTTCCAACCTGCAGTTCAATTCCAGACCTCGTTTTTGCGAAATCTAAACTTTAGAATTCAAAGTTTTAAGCTCATTGCATTTCAAAATTAAGTTCAGGATAACAACCCATCGATACCCATGAGGAGCCGACCATGAAGGCATTGAGATTTCCAGACGTCTTTCAGAAACGCAAGGAAGAGATCTTGGCGAATTGGGTCAAACAGCAGTCCTCTCCCGCAGGCAAGGCAGGCGTGTCGGAGGGAGAGTTTCGCCGCGAGTGCGGTGAAGTCCTCGATCTGCTGGAAAAAGCCATTCAATCGGGTCCCTCTCTGAATCTGAATCATCCCCAAATGCAGCCGATGGTTGAACTCCTGAAGGAGATCTCCCGCGAACGGGCGTTGAGAGGATTTACCCCGGCGGAGACCGCCACGTTCATCTTTAGCCTCAAGGAGATTATCCTCCCGATGCTTCAGCCGATCGTCAAGAACGAAGAGAGCTTCGCCGCCGAGGTGATGCCGGTCTCAACCCTTCTCGATCAGCTCGGATTGATCACCTTTGAAAGTTATCTCAACGCCCGCGAGGAGGTCATCGCCCGGCAGCAGCTCGATATGTCCGACCTCTCCACCCCGGTCGTGAAGGTCTGGGAAGGGATTCTCGCCCTTCCGCTGATCGGGACGCTCGATTCCAAGCGGACGATGATCGTCATGGAAAAGCTGCTTCAGAAGATCGTCGAAACCGGCGCATCGGTCGCCATTCTCGATATCACCGGCGTGATGACCGTCGACACCCTCGTCGCCAATCACATCATGAAGACCGTGGCGGCGACGCGGCTCCTGGGGGCCGAGGTGATCATAACCGGCGTCTCCCCCGCCATCGCCCAGACGATCGTCCATTTGGGGGTCGATCTTTCCGGGATTTTAACGCGGGCCTCCATGGCGGAAGGGCTCAAGCTGGCGCTCCGGATGACCAAACAACAGCTGACCGAAGAGCGTCGGCCCGTCCACGACGGGTCGGAGAAGGAACCGGCTTCGTTGCGGACGCCGAAGACGCAGAAAGGGCGCGGATAATATGGAGAAGATACCGATTATTAAGGTCGGGAACGTCCTCCTGGTCTCCATTCAGACCGATCTCCACGATCAGGCCGCGTTGGGGCTCCAGAGCGATCTCCTGAGGAAGATCGAGAGCACTTCCGCCCGAGGGGTCATCATCGATATCTCGGTGATCGATATCGTCGACTCCTTTCTGGGAAGAATCCTCTCCGACACCGCCTCCATGGCCCGGATCATGAACGCCGTCGTGGTCGTGGTCGGCATTCAACCTTCCGTCGCGATCACGCTGATCGAGCTGGGGTTAGAGCTGCGGCAGATCTCGACCGCGCTGAATGTGGAGCGGGGCTTGCAGCTCCTTCGGGATAAGTTTCAGGAACAGGAGGAGATCGCAGGGGGAAACGGAGAAGGCCGGGAGGAATGGGTATGGAATCAGGAGACCGCTCAAAATGGCCATTCCTAGCAGGGCGGTCCATCTGGCGGTCGCCGGCGAAATCGATATCGTCCGGGCGCGCCAGGAGGTTCGCCTCTTCTCCCAAACGATGGGGTTCAGCCTGGTCGATCAGACGCGAATCACCACCGCCGTCAGCGAACTGATCCGAAACATGGTCAAGTATGGGGGCGGCGGGAC
>JAHFEM010000267.1 GCA_023248505.1 Nitrospirota bacterium | reverse complement strand
GAGATCCTTCAACGCCCGGAGGAATTGCAGAATCCCGTCGCGGCTGCACGGCTTCCCCTCCGGCTCGGCTTCAAGACCGATGATCTCGGGCGGCTCCAACGACGGCGGCAATGCCTCCTTCCGGTAAAGCTCCTCCAAGATCGAGAGGAGGCGGTCCACCTCCTGCTCCAAGCGGGAGAGCCGTCCCCCTTCGAAGACGGTATCGCCGTAAGGATCGACGCCGGTCAAATCGGCCAGAGCGATTCCCTCGTCGAAAGAAACACGCCGAAAGTAATCTCGCACCTCCGGCTCAAAGGCGAGCGCGCTTTCCGGGCGGGCGCTCTCAAGGGACGCTCCAATCGCAAAGGTCATCGCCATGTTATTTCACCGGAAAGGCGGTGACGACGCGACCCGCCTCGTCGATCACGACCCTCATTGTTCTCAACGGTTTTCTCTCCGGGCTGATGCCGATGCGGGTGCGATAGGTGATCTCAAAGAGGAACCCGCGGCGCCCCTCCGTATTTTCGCGAATGCGCGCATCGGGACTTTTCAACACGTAATCGATCCCCGCGCGCACATCGAATCCCTTCACGAAGCGGCTCTTGCCGGGAACCGTCGATGCCGGGCCATGTCGCGCCAAGATGTGTTGAAAAAACGTCTTGTTGGAAAGTGTGTATCGATCGGCCGCCCGCCGGGCGCGCTTCTCCAGCGCTGGAGGGGATTTTGTTTCGGGGGGAGGCTTTTGGGTGTCCTTGATCCCCTGAGCCGCTTCCGCTGGAGGGATCGATGGGCCGGGAACCGAATCGAAGAGGGGTGATAATCGGGGGAGCCCCTCCACCTGGGAGAGGTCCTCTCCGCCAAAAAGGGCCAACGCGGGAAAGAGGAACAGAAAGGTCAGCAGAAACCCCTTCCATTTCAGATTCAGAGGGAGAAGAGGCTGTATCGATCGAAGGAAGAACTGCTTCACGGAAGGGTCTCTCCGAGTCGGATCGCGTTTCATTGTCACACGGTATACCGAATCCTCCCCGTCTTGTCAATGTCGCGCGACGCTCAAAGATTCTTATCTTACGACTTTTCCAATGTTTTGAGATATTTTCGGATGCGCTTCGCGTTGGTGCCGACATCGCTTTTTCCGACGCGGGAGACCGAGCGGACATCGATCCGGCTCGCTTGCCGGACCGGGGTGATCCGGACCACGATATCGTCTTTGAACCCGAACCAGAAGGTCGTATCGGTCGCCTCGATCCGTCCTTCCTCTTTATCGGCGTTGGCGATTTGCCAGCCCATCGAGCGCGCCGCCGCCATCGCCTGCTCGAATGCCTGCTCCGGGGGCGCCGGGAGGACGATCGGGCCGAGATCCGGATAGCCGGTTTTTTGCCGGGCGGCGATCTCGGGACCGCCGTACTCGGCCGGGTTCGGGGCTCCTTCGCGGATTCTGAGAATGGCGACGAACGCGGGCGGATTTTCGGTATCGGTGGTGATATCGTGGATCGGCGGAACGCGCCGCGCGGTCATCATCCACTGCACCGGGATGGCGAAGATCGTGATCCCGACGGCAAAACCGAGCAACGCGGTGACGATCTCTCCTCGCGTTCCGCGACGGCGAAGTCCGATAAGACCGACGAGGGAGGCAAGCGCCGCCGCAGCTCCGCCGAGCGCCCCCCACTGGAGGAGCCAGAAACCGGTCCGAAAGTGCCATCGCTCCAAGCGGGTCCCGAACCCCGCCGTGATCGACATGAAGGCGGAGAGGAGGGCGAGGGAAAGACCGACTCGGGCGAAGTAAGCCCACACGGGTGTGCGTCGGGCTTCAAGTTTCATCGGCTGGCTCATCGGTTCATCTCCTCCTTGCGTTTTAAATCGCTGAGACATGGTATTCTCATCTCGCCACTCAAGTCAATCCTCGGTAGGATCGACTGCCCAACGACCCATGCCGAAAAAATGAGCGCCCCCCAGTAAGCTGGGGGGCGCTCGACCCCGTCGCGGGTGTTCATCGACCGTTCAATCGGTCCTGTAAAGATCGTCTTATTTGATCACTCTGACCACATCTCCCACTTTGAAACCGGAACCTGATTTTATCTTGGCCTCGGAGATATTGTCTCCTTGATGGGAGGTCAGGACCACCTCGCCGACTTGGCTCTCTCTTTTTCCGATGACCCGCCCCGTGTCGGGATCGACGAGGTCTTTACCCGGTCTGTAGACGCCGAAAACGGTCCCGGATTGAAGCTTGCTCTTTGTTCCGGCCCGAACGATCAGATTGCCGCTTTCAACATCAAGCACACGGCCCTGGTAGGGGATGCTGTTGAGTTTATCGATCATCTTCGTCATCGCCTTGGTCATGGCGTCCCGGAGCGCGCCCTCCCTTAAGCCGGCGTCGGCGGTCGATTTGGAGCCGAGACCGAACAACCCACCGGTCTTTTTGCTGTACTCGCCCATCCCGGAATCCGCGACCAGGCTCTTTCCGGTCGCGATATCCACCAACGCATAGTCCACCTGGACGCGGGCCACCTGGGTTTTGCTCTTCGCCACCAGAATGTCGGAGGACTCTTCCACCTCGGAATAGGAGGTGACCGCGCCGGAGATTCTGAAGTCGATCGAATCGAAACCTTCCGCCGCGTTCTTCTTGCCGGTCTTCACCGCCCCGGTCTGCTGCAAAGCGATCATCTTCTCCTGATCCCGCATCTCCGCGTCGGTCAGCGTGATCGGCTCGAGACCCGACTTTTTGACGATCGTTCTCAAGATGTCGGTGGCGGCCTCGCCGATCCCCAGGACCTTGCTCGGGGTCTTGTTCTCGAACGTCAAAATCGCGACGTTGTATTGAGGACCGTTATAGTTCAATCCCGCTTCTTCCAGCTTGTTCGTCTGCCCGGTCAGGCTCACATCATCCTTCACCGCGCCTGTGGTGGTCGGCGAGCAGGAAGCCGAAATAAATGCAACGGAACCTGCTAAGACAAAAAAGTATATTCTAAAGGCCCTGAAACCGCCAAAACTCTTCGTGACCATGTCGTTTCCTCCGTTGTTGATTCCGAATATTGTATGCTTAAATCAAATCGCGCCGGTTCCTAACCCCTTTATCTCTTTTCGCTCATCAAATCGATAAAGCTGGCCGCCATCGTATAATCTTTCGGGATCTCGAAGAGGGACGCGGGCGGGGTGAGGAGCTTCACATTCTTCAGCTCCATCGTCTGCTTGAAATCCTTATCCTCGAACTCCGATTTGATGACAAAACCTTTTATCTCCTTCGGCTCCCAGATCATTCCTTGAAAGGTTTTTCCGTCCGACGCCGTCACCTCGACCTGATACTTATCGCACTTGCGGCCGTCCACCACGTCCTCTCCCACCTTCTTCTTGGTCAACTTCGGTTCCTGGACATCCTTTTCAACGACCTCGTGCTCCATGAATTTTTTCAAGTCGGGGTAGAGGGTGACATTCTTTTTGGCCTGTCCCCTGGATATCGTCGCCGTTTTGAAAAGTCCGTCCGGCGCCCCTTTCGCCTCATTTTTCATCGCATCGGTCATATCGATGTCGGTGCGAAAGTTCTCCCCCCCTTTCGCCAGCTTTCCGGAGATCACCCTCTCACGGCGATCGTTCTTGCTGAGGGATGTCATCACAAGGTCGGAGGTGAAATCTTTCGAGCCGAGCTTCATATAACTAAAAAAAGGATTTCCGGCGTAGGGGGGCGCCGGGGCCGCCAACGCGGCAACGCGTGGAAGCGCGACGCGAGCGGCCTCGCCCGATCCGCGTCCGGCGGGAAAGTTCCCAAAGACTCTATCGAGCATCGCCTCCGTCTCGGACTTCAGGTAGCCCCCCGTCGCCTTGTCCAAAAGCTTCCCCCCCATCGCCATCATGAAGGAAGCGTCCGCCGCGCCGCCGACGCTCTCCCACTCCCCCAGCCCGGGGATTTCGGCGATTCCTTGCACCGATTTAAATCCTCCCAACCCTTCGTCGCGGGCAGAGGCCATCGATCCGAGAGAGCCCGACTCGTTGCGAACCCCCCGCCCTCCCGACCACGCCACCTTTCCGGTTTTTGTGTCGACGAGCCGAAACCCGGCCCGGACCCTTTTTTCATTGTAGACGCCCGTCGTAATATCGTCGAAGTTCAAGAGGTAGCCGTAGAGCACCCCGTCCACGCCGAGGGCGGCGCCGAGCTTTTGCGGCGTCGTCAAGTCGAGCTGGGCGCCGAGCGTTAACCCCATTTGCTCTTTGAGGATCTGGTCCACCTCATTCAACGGCTTACTGTTGTAAAGCCATTTTTGCATCCGCTTCTCGGTCAATTCTCTGACCAGCCGCGGACCCTCGACATCGTTGGTGGCGTTGTACATCGGTAAAACCGCCACCGTGTAGATCGGATTCGAGGGATTCGGCTGGACCGTGTGGGCGGGAATCGCGCAGGACATCAGAAGTAAGCCAAAAACAACGACCAAAGACAGATTATTTTTTT
>JAHFEM010000266.1 GCA_023248505.1 Nitrospirota bacterium | reverse complement strand
CTGGGACATGGAAGAGAGACGACCTTTGAACGGAAACCGTTTCACGTCCTTCGAGAATGTCGGACTTCTTTTTAGGAAAATTAAGCGATGACGCGAAAATTGAACGGCTATGAGAAAGCGGCGATTCTAATGATGACCTTGGGTGAAGACCTGGCGTCCGAAATCATAAAGAACCTTGATCCGCAAGCCGTCCGGATGGTCAGCGCCGCCATGGCCAAGGTCTCGGATGTTTCTAAGGAGGAGATCGACTCGGTGCTGGCAGATTTTGCTGAAAAGGCCGCCACGAGACAGACCGGTCTGAAGGTGGAAGGAAAAGAGTATGCCCAAAAGGTGCTGAAGAAGTCATTTGGTTCTGAGAAAGCCGGCCAGGTCCTGGATAATTTCTCCGACGCCGAAGAGAACGAAGGATTAGAAACCCTGAAATGGATGGACCCGAAGATCATCGCCAATATCCTTCGAGAGGAACACCCACAAACGATCACCCTGATACTCACTTATTTTAACCCGGATCAAAGCAGTAAGGTTCTGATGAATCTCCCGGAAACTCTGCGTGGCGATGTGATGTTCAGAATGGCGACATTGGAAGAAATCCCGCCGGGCGTAATGAAAGAGGTGAGCGCGGCGATCCAAAGCAGACTCAGTCAGACGATCAAAACAGCGGGTCGGAAAGTCGGCGGGGTCAAGATGGTCGCCGACATTCTCAACAATATGGATCAATCGTTCGAAAAAAACTCCCTGGAGGAACTCTCGAATAAGAATCCTGATCTCGCCGAGCGGATCCGAGGATTGATGTTTGTGTTCGACGACCTCGTTCAAATCGATGACCGCAGTGTTCAAGAATTGTTGAAAGACATTAACAAAGAATATTTGGCGGTCGCCTTAAAGGGTGCTAAAGAAGAGATTAAGGAAAAATTTTATAAGAACATGTCGGAGCGTGCTGTCCAATTGCTGAAAGACGACATGGAGGCACGCGGGCCGACTAAGGTGAGCGAGGTGGAAAAGATCCAACAGGAGATCCTGAAAGTAGCGCGGCGTCTCGGGGAGGAAGGCAGAATCGTGCTTGGGGGAAAGAATGGAGCCGAAGCCTTGGTCTAACATAGGGGTATCGTCCCATTCCCGCCGCCTCATTTGTTGGGATGGCGGGATGGCAAAGCGGCTGAACGGGAATGAACCAACCCACCAGCGATGATCGCCAATACGAGCAATGAACGGAAGATGAAGTTGCAGGATGAGACCCTTCGCGGAAGAGAATCGATTTCGGGAAAGAAGATCGTGAAGCCGGCTTATTTTACGGATTTTGTGGAGCAGTAAGGATCATGGCCGAGAAAATTCTATCACAGGATGAAGTCAATGCCCTCCTCACTGGAATCTCGGGCGGAGAGGTCGAGACCGAAATGGAGCCGTCCTTCTCCGCGGCGGCTCGCTCATTTGACATCGCCGGTCAGGAGCGGATCATTCGAGGGCGGATGCCGACCCTCGAGATCATTAATGACCGATTTGCGCGGCTTTCCCAAGTTTCAATTTCGACCCTTCTTAGGAAACCGGTGGAGTTTACCCCAAAGTCTATTAGCGTGCGCAAATTTGGCGAGTTTGTCAGGAAGATTCCCCTCCCAAGCAGCATCAATCTCATAAAGATGGATCCGCTCAGGGGCTACGCCCTGCTCGTCATTGACGCCCAGATGGTTTACCTCCTTGTGGACCATTTCTTGGGAGGGAACGGTCAGACCCATGTCAAGGCGGAGGGGAGAGATTTCAGCACGACCGAACAACGGTTCACTCAGATCGCTGTAAACGCGATGCTCCAAGAACTGCAAAAAGCGTGGACTCCGGTATATCAGGTTACGCTCTCTCTGGCCCGGTCCGAGATCAATCCGGCGTCTGCGATGGTGGTCGCCCCCACGGAGGTCGTGGTGGTCGTCACCTTCAAGCTGGACATCGAGGGTCAAGGCGGAGATATTTCCCTCTGTCTTCCCTATCCGACGATCGAACCGATCCGTGAAAAGCTCTACAGCGGATTTCAAAGCGATCAGCTTCAGGTGGATAATCAGTGGATGGATCGGTTCAAGACTCAATTGGAGGGTTGTCGCGCCTCGGTCACGGTCGAATTGGGAACCGCGATCTTGTCGGTCCAAGAGGCGACCGATCTCAACGTCGGAGACGTCATCGTCCTGCAAAAAGGGGTGGATGACGATTTAACGCTGAAAGTGGAGGGAAGGCCGAAATTTCACGGGAAACCAAGAGTGAGTCGAGGAAATCTGGCCTTTCAGGTGACCTCGTCGATTCAAGATGATGTTGATTCAAAATGATAAGGAGAATGATCATGACGAATAAAGCGGTCGATCCGGGTGGGGGAAAAGCGCCCTTGAAGACGGAAGCGAAGGTTGCACAGTTCGCCCCGATTGAACAGAAACCGCCCGGTACCTCGGCGAGAAGCGTCGATTTTATTTTAAACGTTCCGTTAAAAATAAACGTTCAGATCGGAAGCTCTAAAATGATGGTGCGGGATCTATTGCAACTCAGTCAGGGTTCGGTCATCGAGCTTGAGAAATTTGCGGGCGAAGCGATGGATGTCCTGATCGGGGATAAGTTGGTGGCCCGAGGAGAGGTCGTGGTGGTGAATGAAAAATATGGAATCCGGCTGACCGACGTGGTCACCCCGGTCGAACGAATCAAGCAACTCAACAAAGAATAGGACCATGGCGAAGAGTCGGTTGGTTTCAACATCAATCTCACCATTCCAAAACCAACCCAAATTTTAAGTATATTACTGAGACACGACACTAGCGGAGCGTCAGATGCCTGATTTGAAAATGAAGATTTTGATCGTTGATGATATGTCGACGATGCGGAGGATCATGAAGGCCGTCTTGAAGGAAATCGGTTACGAGAACACGGAAGAATCCGAACACGGCAAGGATGCGCTCGGGAAACTTCGTCTAGAGCCGTACGATTTCGTCATCAGCGACTGGAGTATGCCTGAGATGACCGGTCTGGAACTACTCAAGGAGATTCGAAAGGACCCTGCGCTGAAGCAGATTCCAGTCCTGATGGTGACGGCCGAGGCGAAGAAGCAGAACATTATGGACGCGGTTCAGGCGGGAGTGACCAACTATATCGTCAAACCGTTCACGGCCGACACGCTCAAAGAAAAGATCGATAAGATATTCGATAAAAGATAGGCGCCGCAAATAAACGCGGAGAGGATAAGCAGGGTTTATCTGGATCTCAACCATGATGAAGAGGAGTCTACGGATGGAATCTCAAATGAGCGGGGCGGCGGAGAATCAAAATTTACATCACTTGATTAATGCTGCCCGCGCCGTGACCGACGGTGGTTTAAAAAAAGGAGTAAACGCCGAGCTTTATAAAGAGCTTGGAGATCTTGCGAAACATCTCAACGAGATCTTTCGGACACTGCAATCGGCCGAATTGGACATACAGGAGGCTTCCGCCCAGATTCCATTTGGGAGGGAGCAGCTATCCGATGTGACTCAATTTACCGAGGAGGCGACCCACCGGATATTGGGGTACGCTGAAAAGGCGATCGACAACCAGAATTTACTCACCCCTTCGGTAGAATTCCTCAAGGCGATGGCCGCCTCGGGATCGATGGATCCGGTGAAGACACGAGAACATTTAGACCGGGTTTCGTCTCTTCTGGGAGACAACAAAAAGATCCTCGTAGATATTGTTTTTGCCCTGGAGTTTCAGGACCTCACCGCCCAGCGGCTGCGGAAAATTGAAACGGCCATGCAGGAGGTACAATCCCGCATTCTGAGGTTGATCATTACTTTCGGCGTCAAGGTTGGCGTAAATCCAGTGGCGGTCGACAAACAGGAAGCGATGCTGACCGAACTTTCAGAGTCTTCCAAAACGGAACGCCTGGAACAAGACCTGGTGGATGACATTCTAAAAGAATTTGGGTTTTAAAACTCTGTCCTAAAAGCCGCCCGAGTCCCAGCGCCTCATATAAACGCATTACATACAAGACGCAGACCTTTTTATTATAATGCCATCTGAAAATGGTCATCCAATTTCAGGACATCGACCCGTTGCATATTACAAACAGTTCGGACCATGTAAAAAGGATAATAAGATGAAAAATCAGGAAAGAGGACTTAATGGATTGATCTCCACGGCAGTCCGCCCTCGGACGCTTACGAAGCGTGAGATAGAAGTCGTTCAACTTGTCGCGCAAGGCTGCAAGAACCGGGAGGTTGCAGAAAAGCTGGGAATCAAAACAAAAACAGTGGAGACTCACCGGTCCAACATCATGAACAAGCTTGCCTTTCGAAACGTTGCTCAACTCATACGCTACGCAATTCAAAAGGGGCTTGTGCCAATCGAAATCGAATGAGTATAGCGGGTAGTGACGCATTTTGAAATTTCTCAGTACGTCATGCCCGCGGAAGCGGGCATCCAGAGGTTTTAAATC
>JAHFEM010000265.1 GCA_023248505.1 Nitrospirota bacterium | reverse complement strand
CCGCCGCCGCCTTCGCCGCCGCGAGAGAAACGCCGAGGATCGCATTCGCCCCCAATGACCGCTTGTTCGGGGTCCCATCCAGTTGGATCAGCGTCTCGTCGAGCGCCGCCTGTTCTTCGGCGAAGAGGCCGATAATCTCCGGCCGGAGTTTCTTGCGGATGTTTTCGACCGCCTTCAGGACCCCTTTCCCGTGGTATCGCTTCGGATCTTTGTCGCGAAGCTCCAACGCCTCCCGCTCCCCCGTCGAAGCCCCCGAAGGAACGGCGGCCCGGCCGCTCGCCCCGCTCTCAAGAAAGACCTCTACCTCGACCGTCGGATTGCCGCGGGAATCTAAAATCTCACGCGCATGAACATCGGCAATTTGACTCATTCGAATTTCCTCCCACACCGGAATCTTCAGGGGCGCCCTGCGCCGCCGCCCAGGACAGACAGATCGGCCCGCCCCGACCGCAAATCTGGACTTCCTTATCCTTGCAATTTCTGCTTTAACAGTTCGTTCAGTTTTCCGGGATTCGCCTTTCCGCCGGAGCGCTTCATCACCTGTCCGACGAAGAATCCGAGGAGCTTCTCCTTGCCGGCCCGATAGCCCGCAACCTCGTTTGGATTCGCCGCCATCACTTCGTCGATGACCCCCCCCAGCGCCGATTCATCGCTCACCTGAACAAGCCCCTTCTCCTGGACGATCTTTTCCAGATCAGCGCCACTTCGGTACATCTCCTCGAACACGGTCTTGGCGATCTTTCCGCTGATGGTTCCGGCGTCGATCATCTTCAACATCGCCCCCAGCTGCTCGGGTCGGATCGGGGCCTGGTCGATCTCTTTGTTCTCGTTGTTCAGCTCTCGGAGAAGATCTCCCATAACCCAGTTGCTGACGATCTTCGGCTTCGGGTAGGCTTTCACCGCCGCCTCGAAGAAATCGGCCAGCGCCTTCGAACCGGTCAGAATGACCGCATCATATTCCGGGATCTGGTAGTCCGACACGAACCGCCGCCGCTTGGCCTCGGGAAGCTCCGGAAGGGTCGCCGCAATCTCGTCGATCCATTTTTGATCGACCGTCAACGGGACCAGATCCGGCTCGGGGAAGTAGCGGTAGTCATGGGCCTCCTCTTTGCTGCGCATCGAGAAGGTCATCCCGCTTTTGGTGTCCCAGAGGCGGGTCTCCTGAACGACCTTCCCCCCCTCTTCCAGAATTTTCTCCTGCCGCGCAATCTCATACTCGAGCGCCTTCTGGACGAATCGGAAAGAGTTCATATTCTTCACCTCCGCCCGGGTGCCGAATTTCGGGTCCCCTAACCGCCGGAGCGAGATGTTCGCATCGCACCGGAAATTTCCCTTCTCCATGTCGGCATCCGAGACGCCGGTGTAGACGAAAATCTCGCGGAGTTTTTTGAGATAGGCGACCGCTTCTTCGGGGCTTCGAAGATCGGGCTCGCTGACGGTCTCCAGCAGCGGCACGCCGGCGCGATTCAGATCGACGTGGCTCGCCGCCTCGATTCCCTCATGGAGATTCTTTCCGGCATCTTCCTCCATGTGAATCCGGGTCACCCCGATCTTCTTCAGCTTCCCGTCGACGGCGATCTCCACATGGCCGTGCTCGGCGAGCGGCAGTTCGTACATCGAGATCTGATATCCCTTCGGCAGGTCGGGATAAAAATAGTTTTTCCGCGCAAAGCGGGCATAGGGCGCAATCTTGCAGTGGGTCGCCAACCCCATCCGGATCCCCTGCTCCACCACTTTCCGGTTGAGGACCGGCAACACCCCCGGATGGCCGAGACAGATCGGGCAGGTCTGGCTGTTCGGAGGCTGTCCGAACCGGGTGCTGCAGCCGCAGAAGATCTTCGATTCGGTAAACACCTGGGCGTGGACTTCAAGTCCGATCACCACTTCATACTTCATTGCATCATCCTATCCTGAACAAGCGAGGGGCACGGCGTCAGGAGCAAGGCGAGAAGAACGGAAAAAATCTCTCCCTCCCGACTCCTCACGATTGACGCCTCACGCTCCTTCAATCATGCGTTCCGATCGATTTTAAAAAATCGACATAATGCTCCGGCATCTTGTTCATCTCGGCGCCTTGGATCATCCGGCCGAGATAAGACTTGGAGGGGAGAAAGACCCCCTGCCGGATCGCCACATAGGTCAACGCCGGGAGGGTCTCCCCCTGCGCTTCGATGAGAACGTCCTGGCGGACGTAGGAGTTCGGGTAGTCGGCGAACTTGTCCATCCGCTTGAGATCTTCCAGAGTCAAATTGTACAGGACCCCACAGATCTCCCTCCCCCGATCGGGGAGAATGTCGGCGGTTCCGCTGTGCCAAGCCCGGGACCAGCGCGTGAAGACGAGGGCATAATTCAGCAGGCGCCCCACCCCGATGACGCGATGCCCGGGGCAGCGCGTCTGCATCTGCTCATGATCCATGTTCGATCCATAGGCGAAGTAAATCATGATAGCGATGGCCTCCGTTTATGAAACTCAGCGGCCTGCTCGTAGGTGTAGGCGACGCGGAGGACGCGTTCTTCATCAAACGCGCGACCCAAAATCTGCAGTCCGATCGGGAGCCCGTCTTTCGTAAAACCGCCGGGGAGCGAGATCGCCGGGATCCCGGCGAGGTTGACCGAGATCGTGAAGATATCGGAGAGGTACATCTGGAGCGGATCGGCGGTCTTCTCGCCGAAGCGAAACGCGGCGGTCGGCGCGGTCGGCGTCACGATCACATCGACCGTCTTAAACGCCTCGTCGAAATCGCGCTTGATCAGCGTCCGGACCTGCTGGGCTTTTTTGTAGTAGGCATCGTAATAGCCGGACGAGAGGGCATAGGTCCCGAGCATGATCCGCCGCTTCACCTCCGGGCCGAATCCTTCAGACCGGCTCTTCATGTACATCTCCAGAAGATCGCGCGCCTGCGGGGTTCGGTACCCGTAGCGGACGCCGTCGTAGCGCGCCAGGTTCGAGCTCGCCTCCGCGGTCGCCAAAATGTAGTAGGTCGCCACGGCATACTCGGTGTGCGGCAGCGAAATCTCCTTCACCTCCGCCCCCAGCTTCTTGAGCGTTTCGATCGCCTGCCCGATGGAGGCTTCCACCTCCGGATCCATCCCCTCGATGAAATACTCTTTCGGAACGCCGAGCCGCACCCCTCGGACATCGCGGGTCAAGGCGCGGGTCAAGTCGGGCATGGGGAGATCGGCCGAGGTGGAATCGGACGGATCATAGCCGCCGATCACATTCATCAGGGTCGCCGTGTCGGTCACATCCTTTGTGAGCGGGCCGATTTGATCGAGCGAAGAAGCAAACGCCACCAGGCCGTATCGGGAAACCCGGCCGTAGGTCGGTTTCAAGCCGACCACGCCGCAGCAGGCCGCCGGCTGGCGGATGGAGCCGCCGGTGTCGGAGCCCAACGCCGCCGCCGCTTCCGAGGCGGCGACCGCCGCAGCCGATCCGCCGCTCGACCCTCCCGGAATTCGGGAGAGATCCCACGGGTTCTTCGTCTTCTCGAAGGCCGAATTTTCGGTCGAAGAGCCCATCGCGAATTCATCCATGTTGGTCTTCCCGAGAAAGACCGCCCCCGCTTTCTTCAGATGAGAAACCACCGTCGCGTCATACGGCGGGCGATAATTGTCGAGGATCTTGGAGGAGCAGGTGGTCCGGATCCCTTCGATGCAGAGGTTGTCCTTGAGAGCGATCGGAATGCCGGCCAGCGGGCCGATCGTCTCGCCCCGCGCAATCGCCCGGTCGATCCGGTCGGCCTGCGCCAGCGCCTCTTTCTGCGTGAGGGTATTGTAGGCGCGGACCCCCTTTTCGACCGATTCGATCCGCGCATAGAAGGCGTTGACCAGCTCCTTCGCCGAGACCGATTTCTTCTTCAGCGCTTCATGCAGCTCGTGCGCGGTTAATTCGACCCAACTCAAATCCCACTCCTGACCGCTTCGATTCGGTTTTTCTCGTCCACCTTGACCACCTTCGGCTGATATTGCTTGAGCTCCTCCTCATCGTAGTAGGCATAGCAGAAGATGATCACCTTATCCCCCACCGCCCCTTTCCGAGCCGTCGGACCGTTGAGGCAGATGGTCCCGGAGTCCCTCTCCCCCGGCAGAACGTAGGTCACAAACCGCTCGCCGTTATTGAGATTGGAAATCATCACCTGCTCATACGGAAGCATTCCCGCCGCCTCGATCAGCGCTTGGTCGATGGTGATGCTTCCTTCATAATTCAACTCCGACTCGGTGACAGTGGCCCGGTGAATCTTGGATCGCAACATTTGTCTGTACATTCATTTCCTCTTTGCTACGGAGGCTTGAGATCAAGAATGGAGCGGCTTGAGAAATCCAAGCTCCCCTCTCTTGATCCGACTCCTTTTATCTTTATTCGATAATCTTCGGCACGCGGAAGAAAGGCCCCTCCGAATCGGGGGCATTTTCCATGACCTTTTCAACCGGAAGAGAGGGCCTGGCCCGATCCTCCCGGAA
>JAHFEM010000264.1 GCA_023248505.1 Nitrospirota bacterium | reverse complement strand
TTCGTGGCCGAGGTGGTTATAGACAACATCCAACACGACCGCCAGTCCGACGGCGTGACAGGCGTCGATCAATCGCTTGAGTCCGGCCGGTCCGCCATAAGAATTCTGTGGCGCAAACGGATGAACGCCGTCGTACCCCCAGTTTCGCCGCCCGGGAAACTGCGCGATCGGCATGATCTCAATGGCGGTGATGCCGAGGTTATTTTTAAGGTCATCAAGATGGGGGATGATCGCCTCAAAGGTCCCTTCCGGGGTGAACGTGCCGGTATGAAGCTCATAGAAAATAAACGCTTCCAGGGGGAGGCCTTGCCAGGCCCGATCCGACCAGGGGAATGCCTTCGGATCGACCACTTCGGAGGGACCGTGGACCCCTTCCGGTTGAAAGCGGGAGTAGGGATCCGGGCGGTCCCGATCGCCATCGATGTGATAGAAGTAACGGGCGCCGGCCGGAACGGCTGGGACGATCGCTTCGAAACAGCGACGTTCCGCCGGCTCCATCGCCACCTGAAGCGGCATTCCCTGGCCGATAAGCTTGACCTGCATCTCTTTTGCAAAGGGAGACCAGACGCGAAATGCGACGGCGCCCTTCTCAAGAACGGTGGCCCCAAAGGAGGGGAGGTGTAAGTTGATCGGGGTCGGCACAGGAATCCTCCTCCAACGCGTTTACGTTCGTTCTGTCGTTCTTAATTTTAGCGAACTCAAAGAGGAGGATGCAATAGAGCGAGGGGACTACTTCACCGCGTTTGCGAGGAGGGCCTGATTTTCCATGATGATCTTTCCCTCCCTTACGAAGGAAGAAATGCATTGGAGCGCTTCTTCTTTGATCTCTTCCTGTTCGGCGGGGGTGAACCGATCGAGCGGCTCCCGGAGGGTTCCCGATTCGGTGGTGATCGTCCAATACGTTTCAAAATCATCGAAGCGGTAGAGCAAGGGAAGCGGTCTGATCTGAAACTGCCGGAACCCGGCCGACTGAAGAAGCGCTTCGAGCTTTCCGGTGTGCCCCAAATCGGCCATCTTGGGGAGGGAGGGGCGCTCCTTCAAGGGGAGGCGCTTCATGATCAACTCCCAGATCAGGTGGATCGATTGGATCCGGTGGAATTCACCCCAAACGGAGATGGCCAGGGTTCCCCCCTCTTTAAGAACCCGCCGCATCTCTTTGAGCCCCAATAGGGAGTCATCGAAGAGCATCACCCCGAACCGGCTGATGACCCGATCGAATTGGTTCGAAGGAAAGGCGAGCGCCTCGGCCTTCATCTGCTGGAAGGTGACCCCGGAAAGCCCCTCTCTCCGAAGTTTCTCGTTGGCGATGGCGACCATCGCCTCGGCCCCATCGACGGCGGTGATCTGGAGGGTCGATCCGAAGCGCCGGGCGATCGTCAACGACGGCTCTCCGGTTCCGGAGGCGACATCCAATATCTCGTGACCTTCCGAAAGATCGGCCAGCGAAAGAAGGGCCTCTGCGACCGGTTGGATATAAGGGAGCCACCGATCGAATGTCTTGGAGGCCTCATTCCAGTCGATGGCATTGGTGCGAGATGAATCGGCGGGGATCGACATGCGTTGATTTTTATCGAACCGTAAGGAAAAGTCAAGCAGGATCGATCGTCGAGGATGATTCTCCCCAGAGAGGCTCTTTCAGCCCCGATCGGCTTGTTGGCGTTCCGGCAGGGGAGACAGGGATGAGGGCGGGATAAGCTCTCTCGAACTCTTCGATCAACCTTCCAACGGTCTTTACTAAAACTTCATTGTCCCATGGCTTCATTAAGAGGTGGGAGACCAGTCCCTTATCGACGGCAGGCATCACTTCGCTCATATCCGTGTGGAGGGTCAAAAGGATTCTCATCGGCTTTTGATATTGGGCTTTGACCTTGTTCAGAAAGTCAATTCCGGATGGACCCGGCATCCTGTAGTCGGAGATGATTGCAGAGACAGATCTCTTTTCAAGGAGGGCCAGCCCATCTTCCGCGCTCTCTGCCAAAAGGGTGTCATAGCCCTCTCTTTGAAGGAGCCGCGCCAAGCTGCTCCGAACGGTCGGTTCATCGTCGACAACGAGGATACAGTGTCTGTCCATAAAGCCTCCTGTTGCGGAGAGGGCGCCTTCCCTTTTGAAACGGTCGCTTTATCAAAGTGGAGAATCCTTCTAAGGGATAAAGCATGACTATATGATGGTGCAAACTCTATTCCTTCCCGCTCTTGTTTCTTTCAAAGGGTGAACGCTTGTAATATCAATGCCCTGCAAATGAGCATCGATCGACAGGGTCGCCGGCCTCAAGGAAAAGGGCGAAATTTGGCTTACAAAAGGAAACGAAGGGTTTTGGAAATAAGAAAGGTCGAAACAATGAGTAGTGTCCTTGTGAGGTGATTCTGTTGGGGGCAACGCCCCATTCTAATGCTCTTCGTCCTTTGAATAATCTCTAAGTAGGACACCGCAAAACAATGGAGGAAATGAGGAAGGGGCGTTCGGAGAGGTTACGATTTCTTCTGCTGAAGTGAAATTTGAAGGACCGTATTTCCAACACGGATTTGATCCCCGTTCTTGAGTAAATCTTCCTTAATCACGAAGCCATTGACCAGGGTCCCATTCGCGCTTTTCAGGTCTCGAATGATCGCGGTCTCGCCATAAATCTGAATGACGCACTGTTGCCGTGAAATTTCAGGATCCCTCAAGATTAACTCTGCTTCCTTCCGACCGATCCGGATGACCGGTTTGGAGAGAAGAAACCGTTTCCCCTTGTCGTCTCCCTCCAAAATGGCGAGCGTCCAGACCTTTTCCGAAGGGACGGCGGGGGTCTTTCCCTGGATCAGTTTATGAACGGCAGAGCCTTCATTCTTCGTCTCCCCCTCGATGTAGCCGACCATCGTTTTGTTCGGGTCCATTCCCATTCCGCCTCCGAGCTGAACCGAAGCGCCCCCTTTCTTCGGTTTATTGATATGCTCGCAATAGGGGCAGCCGGCCAGACCGGCTTTTTCCGATGAAAGGTCGTATACCGTGAAGCAGTTTTCACAGGTTATCTGCATCGTGATCCCTCAATGGTCTATTCGGCTTCCCGGGACCCTTCGGCCCGGGCTCAATATTTTTCAACCACATTGATCTTGGCGATCTTCCAGCCGGCATCGATCTTCACCAGCTTCCAGTAAACGAGGGTCTTTTCGACCTGACGCGCGGAGATGTTCTCCGATTGAAAAACCAATGTTTCGAGGAGCGAGACGGAGGCCTCGCCTCCCTCGACCTTCAGTTCATAGATCTCATAATTGACCGAGAGCCGATCAAAGCGCTCGAACCAGTGATCGAGCTTCTGCCGGAAGTTGGGCGGAGGGTGCAGGTGCCCTTGAAGCACCCCATTGATATTTTTGCTCTCCATCGCTTTCTTCTGGTTGCCGATGAGCAGGCGGATTTGCTCTTGATCATCCACCGGCATGGCAGCGGCCGGAGGAGGAAGCGCGGTCGGCGCGGTGGATTGGACCGGCGGCATGGATCTCTCCGCGGCGGGCTCCTCCTGCGTCTCCGGCTCCGGGGTTGAAACCGGCGGAACGGCCCTCGGCCGGGGAGGCTCCAACTTTCTCCTTGGGAAAGAAGCGGCCGGTTGGGGGCGATGCCCCAATCTATGGAGGATCTCTCGTGCGCGCTCCGCCTCCGGAACCTGGGGGGAGAGCTTGGTCGCTTTGTTCAATTCTTGGGCGGCGAGAGAGTCGATCCCTTTGTTGAAATAAAGGAACCCTAAATCATAATGAAGGGTCGCATCGTTCGGAAAGAGCGCCGCGGCGTCGGCAAAGATCCGGAGCGCTGTATCGGGCTCCTTTTTCTCCTGATAGACCGTTCCGAGAAGATGATAGGCCTGCACTTCGTTTGGATCGATCTCGATAATCTGCCGCAATTTCCGCTCCATCTCGTCAAACCGGCCGGCGTTGTAGTCTTCTTTCGCCTCCTGATAAAGGCTTGGAACATCCCGGGCGGGAGAAGGGGGAACAACGGGTGATTCTTCGGCTTCCGGGGCGATCGTCGTGGCGGCGGCGGAAGGGGAAGCGGGCTCGTGGGATTCCGGACGCGCGAGCGTCACGGCAACCGTCTCATTGTTTGGAGAGGGAGGGGCGGGCGCTCCATTCTCGACCCATCTAAAAAGGCCGCTCTTAAAATCATCGAGGTAGCCAAGCATCCCATTGCCCTCAAGGTACGCCGCAATCTTGACGCGCGATGCCTCCAGGAACGGGAATTGAGACCGCAGTTGGACGACGAAGCTGATATTCGAGAGAAAGAGAAGCAGAGAGAAGGCAGAGCATGAAATTAAAAAGAGCACCGCCGAGACCCAACGTGAAAATCGCCGGCCTTTCGGCGGCGGGACAATGATCTTGCTCTGGCTGATGCTCTTTCGTACGGCGGCCGCGGGGTATGCCGGCGCCGCAGCGCGCACGACCGTGCTGCGGTCTTCAACCGGCGCCCCTTGAGGGGCCTGGCTGGCGGCCGATTGA
>JAHFEM010000263.1 GCA_023248505.1 Nitrospirota bacterium | reverse complement strand
ACACGCGGCAATCGTTTGCGAAGAGAATGAAGAGGCTTTCCGGATCGGCCCGTCGAATGGCTTGAATCATCCACTCAACGGATGCCCCCCTATCAAGACGCAACTTTCATACCTCCCTCTTCTGGATGAGGTTCCGGATGGGGATTGAATAAAAAAATCGCCTATGTTACGATCCGGCTGAACAATTCAGAAAGTCGGTTTTTACGTGCTCTGCCGCGGTTTATCCTCCCCTCATCTCTCTGTTTTATTCGACCTTCGCTTTATCTGTGCTTCAGCGCAAACAGCATTTTAAGGATCGGTCCGATGCGATTTGACAGATCGGAAACAGGCTCTCAGGAAATTCTTTTCGCCCTGGTGAGCCTCGTGCTCATTCTCCTGATCGGAATCACCCCCTGGTGGGTCGATTTCTATGAAACCGGCTCATTCTTCCAAACCAGACGAGATCTTTTCGCCAACGTTGCGAGCACCTTTGCCAATCTGGTGATTGTCCTTCTTTTGATCTATCTCTTTACACAGCGGGTCAAGCTGCAGCAGTCACGAACGCTGGAGCTGCAACGGCTCTCGATGACCGATCATCTGACCGAAATCTACAACTCCCGCTTCTTTCACCACCGGCTCGCGAAAGAGGTAGACCGGGCCAATCGGCAAAAAGAGGTCTTCTCGCTTCTCTTCCTCGACATCGACGGCTTTAAACGGTATAACGACTCTTACGGGCACGCCGCCGGCGATTCCGTCCTGAAAGAGGTCGGCCAGATTATCCTGAGAATGATTCGTGAGGGGGTCGATTGCGGGGCGCGCTACGGCGGGGACGAGTTCTCGGTGATTTTGATCGACACGAATCTCGAAGCGGCGATGGAGATCGGCGAGCGGATCCGGCTCGCTTTTCATGAACATCGAAACGGGGCCATCTCACTGAGCATGGGGGTGGCGGTCTTCAAACGGGGGGAGACCTCCGAGCGGCTCCTCAAACGGGCCGACGATGCAATGTACCGGGCCAAGAGACAGGGGGGGAATCGAATCGAACCCGAATCGGGCTGGCGCTACTCCCGCTACAATAAAACCGCCTGATCGTTACGGTCACCCGCTCCCGCGTCTCCCTCACTTTTTCTCCGCTCTTCTCCCCCGCGATTGCTGGGTAAAGCGTTGGAACTCTCTCCGAAACGCCTCAATCTCCTCGTCCGACAGCTCTTCCAAATCGATCATCCAATTTCTCGCCCCATCGACGTTCTTGATCAACTCATCCAATTTTAAATGAATCGCCTTGGCATCGCGGTTTTGCGTGTTCTGAATCAAGAAGACCATCAGAAACGTGACGATGGTGGTTCCGGTATTGATGATCAGCTGCCAGGTGTTGGAATAATGAAAGAGCGGTCCCGTGAGAACCCACACAACGATGACCACGACCGCCGCGATGAAAGCCGCCGGAGACCCGACCGCCTCCGAGGTTTTGTGGGCGAATTTTCGAAAGAGCGCTCTGAAGACGGACCCCTTCCCGCGCTCTTCCCCCGGCGACCTTTGACCTTGATGATTTCCCGGTTTCATGGGGAACCCTCCCGAAGTAACTGGTCGATCCCCTCCCCCCGCCGACGTCCTCGTCCTCAGGCCGCTTTGGATATCTCCCCCGTCTCAATCAGTCGTTTGAACCGATGGAGGCTTCTCTCGAGCGCCTGCTCCGGGACCTTGCCGAAGAGCCGGGCGAATGCCGCCCCCAAGAGGCTGTGGGCTGAATCATATTTAAGGAAAAGCCGGACGCGTGTTCCGGCCCCGGAGGGGTCGGCCTCAAAGCGGACCGAGATCACCTCCGCCCCTCCTCCTTCGCCCGCCCCCCAGATGAGCGCCTCATTCGGACGGTCTTCGATCAACCGCGCCTCCCACTCCAATTGAGATCCCGTGCCGGAAACCGCCGCCCAGTAAGAGCGACCGTCGCTCTCCGCCCGGACCGATTCAAGGGTGTCGAAAAAGCGGGGGAGATTTTCCAGATTCTTCCAGAGAGAATAGAGCGCTTCCGGCGGCCGGTCGATCGCGAGGCTCTTCTCCACCTCGATCACCCCCCGCTTCAGTCCCGCTTCCTTCCGTGCGGTATCGGCCCCGATGGCCTGATAAAGATAACAATGTCCTGTCGCCCCGCGATGGACCAGAACCCCGCCGAGGAAGGAGAGGGCGAGACCGGACCAGGAACGACGTTTCAGGCCGTAGAGGAGAAGACCTCCGCCGCCGATCGCCGAGAGCCATCGTTCAATCTTCCCGACGTTGGTGTTGTGATTGACCTGCTCTTTCTCGCGCGCCGCCATGCAATTTCCTCCTCTTAGCGAAATGGACTATCGGATCTGTTCAAAAACCTTTTTCCCTACGGCATCGGAAACTTAGCCGTTGACCACGACCCCGCCGTTTGGATGGAGGACCTGCCCGGCATAATAAGAGGCCTCCTCCGAGGCGAGAAAGACATAGCTCGGGGCAACCTCATCCGGCTCGCCGGCCCGCCCCATCGGGACATTGCTCCCGAATTCTGCGACATGCCGGGCCGATTTCGCCTCGGCCGGGATCAGCGGCGTCCAGATCGGACCGGGCGCCACGCCATCGAAGATGCTCCGAAGCTTGCTTCGGAGCATCTTCGACCCGAGAGGAAGAAACCGCATTTGAATCGCGCGTCTTACCCCGCAGCAAGCGATGAGAATGTGCAGGATGCGAATCAAGCGCGAAGCGTCTCTGCTCACATCGTGAGCAAAGCGAACCATGCGACGCGCGATGCGTGTTCACCCGAATCCCCCGCGCGACGATCGCCGCCTTGGTGACGTAAAAGTACGAGAAGATATTCGTCCGGAAGGTCCGCTCGAGCTGCTCGGCCGCATTGTTGGGGAGGCCGTTGTACTTTTACTTTTCTCTTCCGGCATCGCTCACTCCGTTAGAATACAGGTTCCGAACGGAACGTTGGAAACTCTCCTGCCGTCGTTGCGGAAGGGCGCTCTTTATGATCGACCTGCAGCTCGGCAGGCCTGCGGATTCGCGGGAATGACCGATTGGGTGCGATATATCAACTTGGATCTGTGATCAAGCCACCCGTTTTTTTTGCTTCTCGGGTCGGCCGGGGAGTCGTTGACGATGATCGAAGAATCCGCTCCACCGATCCCCTTCCGTCTTCAATCGTTTCGGCACATTTCGAATCGTAAAGTCGGCGATTCGCGCCTCCTGGTTGATCTCCTCCCAGGTCACCGGCATCGAGACGGTCGCCCCTCGCTTGGCCCGGGCACTATAGGGCGCGACCATCGATTTCCCACGCGCGTTCTGAAGCCAATCAACATAGACCTGTCCTTTCCTCCGCGCCGAGGGGGCCCGCTGGACCGTCGCGATCTTTGGGACGCGCAAGGCCACTTCGTTTGCAACCACTTCAGCGAACAACGCCGCCGCTTCGTAGTTGCCGACCGGCTCCAGGGGAAGATAGAGATGGATTCCCGACGACCCGGAGGTCTTGGGGTAAACGGAAAGGCCCCATCCCTCCAGGACCGCCCGCGTCACCCGCGCCGCCTCCAACACATTCTCCCAAGGGGCGCCGCGAGCATCGAGATCGATCACCAGCCAATCGGGACGGTCGATCCGATCGAGCGTCGAATGCCAAGGGTGATGCTCGATGGTTCCGAGATTGACGAGGTGCAGCAGCGAGGGAAGTCCGGTGTAAACGGCATAGTCGATCTCCCTCCCCTCTTCATTTCGCATCCGGGCGGTCCGCAGATAGCTCGGGGCGCTTTGAAGATCGTGTTGGAAGAACTTCGGCGCGGCAATGCCGCGGGGAAAGCGCTGCAAGATGGCAGGCCGGTTTTGAAGGAAAGGGTCCATGAAGGGGAAAAGCCGAATATAATAGCAGAGGAGATCGAATTTGGTGATCCGCTCCGCGGGCCAGTAGATCCGATCCAGATGGGTGAGGGAGACGCGGGCGCCGTCGATCTCGACGGCCACATCCCCGGCCGGACGCTTCAGGGAGAGGAATTCATCGACAGAGAGAGGAGATCCTTCCGGAGCGGGGGTCCGCTTGATCCGCGCCGGTTTGACCGCGGGGACCGCTTCCGCCTTTCCTCCGGTCTCCTTCCGTTCCTCCGAGCGGCCGGGCTGGGCGTGTTCATCCGCCGTTTTCTGAAGAAGCCAGAGCGGCTTTTCCCCCTGCGCACGTCCCTTCATCTTGAAGAGCCGCCATCCCCCTTTCAACCGCTTCCCATGAAGCCGGAACGTGAGCGCTCCCCGGTCCCATTCCTCAGCGGGATCGCCCTCGATCACCTCATAGGTCCCGAGATCCCATCGACGCACCACGCCGGCGCCGTAATTTCCCTCCGGAATCGTTCCGGTAAAGGTCAGGTAGTCGATCGGATGGTCTTCCACCTCGACCGCCAACCGCTTTACATTCGGGTCGAGCGACGGCCCTTTCGGGACCGACCAGCTCTTGAGGACGCCGCCGATTTCCAGGCGAAAGTCCCAGTGCAGATGA
>JAHFEM010000262.1 GCA_023248505.1 Nitrospirota bacterium | reverse complement strand
GTAGACACGCCCGACGCCGCCCAATTCCCGGTCTGCATCTGCCCCGCTCCGCCGCCTCTTTTCTTCAGGCCCGGCATCCCGGTCAGTTTTTGGGAGCCCGCGCGCTTCATTGAAACCGTCAAGGACCCCTATTATTTCCCCAGCCTGGGGGTCCAGCTGCCGAACCCGACCCCAGGGTTTCTGGGCGGAACACATTCGGAAATCGCCTCTCACAATCAGGTCGACACCTCTACTTTTGCACAGGCCCACTACTTCATCTTTCCCGTCTGGGCCATTCTAGAGCTGTTGATCGACTATGTCTGTGTCGAACACGGCGGCTTCGACGTCGCCTACATTACGGAGGTAGACCCTCTCTGGAACAACGACATGCTCGCTTTCGCCATCAATCCGGAAGCCCTGTTGTTCGCGAATCCCATCTCTCAGATGTCTTGCATCGCCGACAGCGTTGCGGCCAACGCCGGACTCCCGTTGAGCGCTCTTTTCTGGTGCATGGGTTCCTGGGGTAGCGCCTATCCTTTGACGGGCCATGTGAACGACGACGCGTACGTTCAGGCGAACGCGGCGATCGCGGCTCGTTTGATTTACAAACTCTCCCGGGAGCTTCTGGTCTGCGACACCGGCGTCAACCTGTGTTCCTGCGTCCCAACTCCGATTTGGGTGAAGCAGAACTACCGGATCCAGATCGCCCATCCGGTCCGTGATTTCACCTGTCATCCCATCGGCCGATCGAGCATGATTTGGGGAGACAGGAAAAACCCTCCTTTTTCGGCCGGAGGCAATTCGAGCGACAACTTCCTTTGGATTATTTTCAGAAAGCGGGTGTGCTGTGCGGGATAAGTCGACGAACGAAACACTAAAGAAAGGATGGGCATCTCGATGCAAAACAAGAACGGCCGTTTTCGTCATTTTTATCTCCATCGCAATCGCCTTCGTCGCAGTAAAGGGACACACCGCCTCCGGCAAAAAGAAGGCGGCCATCCAAAAGCCCACTCCCTGCCATTCATTGGAGAAAGTCGAATCGGAAACAATATACCTGACTACCCAAACCTCCCCTTGCCCCGACGGAGCGAATCCGATTCCGGTTGAAATCGACGCATCAATTAAAAAGGTCCGCATTTTCGTCGACGGCGCCTTCTGGCGGGAGCAGCAAATTGTCGATTTAAATTCAATTCAGGACTCGCTTGAGAAGAGCAGGGCGATGCAGAAAACAATCCGGATTCCGGAGGGTGCCGCCAATCAAAAGGGGAGTACCTCGGCCGAGGCAGCCGTCCGTCAGTTTGCCTCTGATGCGTTTCAGGGAAAGATCCAGAAAGAAACGGAGCGAATCAAGAAGGATTTATTCCATGTCACTGGAAGAGACAAGAACGTCGATAACCAGGAGAGCGGAGAACCTTCGGATCAAACTGAGATTGGCCTAAAGACCGGATCGCTCTCCTCTTCAGAGAGAATCTACGTCTTTGTCTCCTCCTCCATGCCGCTTGCGACACTGCGCAACTATGCGGCCGATATCGCAAGGCTCTCGGACGGGAATGTGACCATGGTGATGAGAGGATTCGTGGGCGGCATGCAATACGCCCAACCGACATTAAAACTCGTCTCGAATGTCATTGTAAAAGACTCCGCCTGCAAGAAAACGGAGAAGCAGTGCGACGCCTATAACGTCAATTTTATTGTGGATCCGTTGCTCTTTCGGATGTATCAGATTCGCCAGGTTCCAGCGGTTGTCTATGTCCCTTCGTACCGCTCCGAAGAACCGGGAGGCAGCGAAGGCCTCGGCGAGGCGCCCAAATATTACGTGCTCTATGGAGACGCCTCGCTTGCTTATGTCGTTGAACGGATTCAGAAGGAGACCAAGAGTCTCTCCTTAAAAAGCATTTTGGCAAAACTTCAACAATAAAGAACACAAAAAGGTGCTAAATAAGAGGTGGTCAATGGAAGAAACGGCAAAAGTTTACTCTCACCGCGCCTGGATTCAGGCGACGGTCATTTCCTTGGTGATGTCGGCGATCTCGCTTTTCGTCTATGACCATTTTTATGCTCCGAAGATCGTCGCCCTCGACATTAAGGGCTATATGGCGGAGCAGAGAACGCTCTACCTCTCAGGGAAAATCGATGACGCGATCTTAAAGAAGAACCTGGATAGTCTTCAGCTAAAGATTGCCGGGATGCCGAAGAACAAAACCATCATCATGGGAGATGTCATTGTTAGCCAAACAGAAACCCTCAACCCTTAGCTTGACGGTGTTTTTGACTGCGTTGCTCCTGACGGCCGCATGGATCCCCGAAAGGATCACGGTGACGATTTCTCCTTCATTGAAGAATCGAATCTACATTCTGGATCGAGCCCCCTCCAAAGGGCAAATGGGAAATGGCGCCTTCGTCCTCTTTGAATTGCACTCGAAATATTTAGAAGGCGCAAAAACCAACAAGGTTTTAAAACAAGTCGCGTGCTCCGAAGGGGACACCCTCAGCGTCCGGGAAAAATACTATTACTGTAACGAAACCTATTTGGGTCAGGCAAAAGATTACTCCCTAAAAGGGGAGGCCCTCCAAAGCTTTCAGTTCGAGGGACGAGTGCCAGAAGACAATTTGTTTGTTTTTTCTAATCATATCGATAGTTTTGATTCCAGATATTTCGGATTTGTGAGGAAAAAAGATGTTATTGCGATCGCTCATCCTATTTTTTAGCGCGTTACTCGTAACAGTTCTCGGGCACGCCGCGGAGTTTCCCAAAGAAGCGCCGGAGGGGATTGGGCCCAAACATGGCTGGTGGTGGTACGAAAAGGAGCCCGAAAAGAAAGAGGAGAAGAGGGAGACGGAGAAAGCGCCCAATCCGGCGCCATCACTCTCCAGCCACTCGCCCGCAGAGCTCTGGAATATGCATCCGGATGAGTTTCAGGCCCTCCTGATGTCCATCCAGAAACAAGCGGTAAGGGCCCCGACGATTGAGAATGTAAAGGAGTACTACGCCATCCAAGACATCGCCCGGCGGAAAGCGCTTGCCTTTGCCAATGTCGCGGCGCTGGTGGTTCAAAAATATCCGGAGCTTTCCCTGGAGGGAGACTTTCCGAACGCGCTCCCCGGAAAGGCGGCAAAAGTAAGGCAGCAGACGGCCGAGGTGAGTCAAAAGATCGATCAATCGAAAGGAGACTTTGCGCTCCTCTATTTTTATTCTCCCACGTGCCACTTCTGCGCGGAGCAAAACGAAATATTGGGATACTTTTTGGAAAAATACCGCGGCTGGCAGATCCGAAAGATCGATATCAGCCGAAACGCTGAACTTGCGGAGGAGTTTAAGGTCTGGGCCGTTCCCTTCCTGATGCTGATTCACAAGAACAGCAAGGATTTCATGCCGGTCTCGATCGGGGTCGTCGCGCTGACAGACATGGAAGAGCGCCTCTATCGGGGAATTCGCGTTCTCGGCAAAGAGATCACCCCTGAAGAATTCTCGATGTATGAATTCCAGCGCGGAGGGGGGTTCGATCCCTCAGAACCGCTCAGAGTAAAGGAGGGGAGCCGGTAATGGAACCGACCCATCCCGAGATCGAAAGCGCTCTTCTGAAAAAGGCCTTATGGCTCACACCGGAATTTGCCTTTAGGAAAATCGAGGTATTCGATCAAGTCCTATTCGAGAAAATGAAGGAGTTCGCTTTTGAGGAATCGTGGCGGCCGAATCAAAGCATCAACATCTCTGACGTCGTCGGAACAACGGACCTCAGCTACCAAGGTAAGACTTGGATGGAGTTGCTCCGGTCCGGAGGCCGAATGCCCGAAAACCTCTCTCTGGCTGAAACAAACCCGGATTACTACCATGGCGTTAAAAAGAAAGAGCCGAAGATGTCGTACATTAAAACGGACGGCAAGCTTTATATCGATAAAGATGGGCATCATCGCAGCTGTATCGCAAAATTTCTCTTTTATTTCGCAATCAGGACTCATCTCCATGGCGTGGAAGTCCGGGAGTATCAGATCGCGAAAGATATTTATCGAAGGTACTCGGGGATCAGGGATCTTCTGATAGAAAAGGGATTGGCTCACATCCGAATCAGCCCGGATCGAAAGATTCTCGGAACGGAAGAGGCGGCTGCGGGGATCAAACAGGTTTTTGATGTCGGGCTTCTGGTCATCAACGATCGTTCTTCCGAGGTCGTCCGTCTGGATTCGAATTCGTCCCTCCTCTTTTTAGAGATCGTCCATAGACTGGGTCGGCTCAACAAGTATTGGATCGGGGGAAGGCTGGGACGGGTTTTAAGACGTTAGGCATCAAAGGAGGAGAGACATGTTCAAGAAATTCATCATCGCGTTATTTATTTTAATCATTCCGATCCAAAGCGATGCAGGCTGGGTCGACGATTGGATCAACCAGAAGACAGAGACCGCCCCAGGATATTTCGAGGGACAAAAAAGGGGGTATTACAATGGCGGCAGTTTTTCCGCACGGTGGTTTAATAGCAACGATTATGTCGCAAGCCTCAACCCGCCGCGGG
>JAHFEM010000261.1 GCA_023248505.1 Nitrospirota bacterium | reverse complement strand
TTGAATTTCTTAACGGCCCCCCTTCAATATGAATTTTTTATCCACGGTCTCGTGGCCGCCTCGCTTGTCGGTTCGATCTGCGGTCTGCTCGGCGTCTATATCGTTTTACGACGGATGAGCTATATCGGTCATGGGCTTTCCCATGCGGTGTTCGGCGGCGCCGTGGTGAGCTATGTGATGAGCTGGAATTTCTATCTCGGGGCCGGCTTGTGGGGATTTCTCTCGGCGCTCTTGATCAACATGGTCACGCGAAAAAAGAAGATCGGCGCCGATGCCGCCATTGGGGTGGTGACCACCGCCAGCTTTGCCGTCGGGGTGGCCATCATCAGCCAATATCGTCGCTTTACGAAGAATTTTGAGGCCGCGCTGTTTGGAAATATCCTGGGGGTCACCACACAAGATCTCTGGGCGATCGGCGCGGTGACCGCGATCTCCGGCCTGCTGATCTTTATTTTCTATCGGCAGTTCCTGTTCACGACGTTTGATGCGGAGGTTGCTCGGATTTACGGGGTTCCGTCGGGATGGGTCGAATCGCTTTTCTCACTGATCCTGGCGGCGACGATTATTGTGTCGATGCAGGTGATGGGGGTCACGATGATCGCCGCGGCGATCGTCATCCCGGCCGTGACCGCCCGCCTCATAACCGATAGCTTCAACAAGATGATCTTCCTTTCCATCGTGATCGGCTTTTTCTGCGGCATCATCGGGATGTATTCGAGCTTTTATTTTAATATCTCTTCCGGAGCCACCATCGTCCTCGTTGCCGCGGTCTTCTTTATGATCGCCTATGTCTATCATCTGGCAAAGGAGAGCGGCCTTCCGATCCGGGAACAGGCCATCCCGCCGATCGAGCCGGCCCCGACGCACGATCATCCGCACGACCATGCCGCCGGCTTCTACCACGTCCACGAACACGCCCATCCTAAACCGTCCGCTCACCACGAGGGGACCCCCCCCGAGCCGCGCTGAGCGGGACCGATCCAATCCTCTAAGCCCATCTGAGAAAGAGGAGAGGGGCTCTCCGTTACGGACGCTTTAATCGAATGTCATAGGATCCAAAAAGTCCTGCAGATGGGGGCGCATTGGGTGAGCGCTGGACATGTGCATGGAGGTCTGTCGTGTCGCTGGCGGTCCATGTGATGGATGAGGAGAGGGTCGTTTTGTCGTTGGCGGGACAGGAGCTGTTTCCGGTAAAGGGGTTGGCGCCGCAGTTCTGATAGTTGTTGCCGTTTCGATTATCGTTCTGGAGGTTGAGCGAATTGTTGGAGGTGTCTGTGATAAAGAGCAATGTATCGGCGCCGTTCGTCAGGTTTAATGTCTCAAGGGTGTACCGCGTTCCCGCCGTGACGTGGAAGGAAATGACATCTTCGTCGTCGGTCGGGGGGGCCGGGGAGTTCTGATAAAAGGTGTGTTGCTGCGCGGTATTTTCTGTCAACGCCGTTGCTTCAGTCGTTTGCCCGTTCGTTTCAGAAGCGTCGGCCGAGAGCGCCATCTCTCGTTCCTCCATGATCGACTGAAGTCCTGCGGTAGAGCTTGGGTCGACCGATTGGAATTGGAGCCAGAACGATTCCATCGTCGCCGGTGTTGTGCCTTCGATGCGAAGGACCGTCTGCCAGATCGGTCCGAAGCCAAGGCTGAGTTGATCATGGGATTCGGAGATCAGCGATCCCGCCGGATCAAAAACATCCCACAAAACGCCCGCAACGGCGATCTCGCTGGTCGTATATAATGCAAGGGTCTTCAGCGTCAACGACTGAGGGGAGGAGTAGTCTTCCAGATTGAATGAAAAGGTCGGCCCGTTCGTTGCGGTGTCGACGTAGACCGGATTGTCTCGTACGGCGCTGGAGAAGAAATTCCCCCATCCCTCCGACCAGCTCAGCCGGATATCCTGATCATTGTCGGTGATGAAGTGCTCGCCGCCGAGCGAATCGTCTTTGGAGAAATGGTGAACGGCGAAGTGGCCGTACTCGTGGGCGATGACGGAGTCGTCATATTCATCCGTATCCCCTTGCGCATCGCCGCCGCCGAGGATGAAGATCGCATCGAGTTGATCATCGTAAAAAGTCCCTTCCGCGCTTCCCGGTTCCCAGTAGGCCACCAGAAGGGGCGGGGTGCAGGAAACGGCAGCGGGCGGGGTGCAGAGGCCGCCGTCATTCCGGATCAACTCGCTTGCAGTCGAAAAGACATCGATAATATTGAAGAGGCCGCCGACGCCGGAGGCAGCGGTTGCGGTGACTGAAAGGCCGGCGAAGTCGGTCCCGCTGCTGTCGTCGAACGGGGAAGAAATCAAGGAAAGAAGCGCTTGGTCTGAGGCGTTGTTGCGAATTTCGACCTGGCTGGGGTTGTTCGGCTCCGTCTTTGATACGACCTGAAGATAGACCCCTCCGCGGCGGGCGGCGTTATCGACATTGTTAAAGGTGAACGTTCCGTCGGAGCCGGTCGCACCGGTCGCGATGGTCGCAAAGCCGTCGATGGCAATCACATTAATAATGGTCCCGCGAACCGGGGTGGGAACCAACGCCCCGGTGAAGCCGGTCAGGGCGTAGGGTTTATCCTCATAGAGGACCGTTCCGGAAAAGGTCAGATTGCTCTGGCCCGGATTGGGGCTGACCACGCCGACCGTAGCGCTTCCGCTGAACGTTCCGGTGGCGGCGATGATGGTGGTGACGCCGATGCCGTTTCCGGTGACCACCCCCTCTGCATCGATGCTGGCAATGGAGGGGTCCAGCGACTGCCAGGCAAAGGAGACGTTGTCGACCTTATTTCCGGAGGAGGTCTTCGCGACCGCAGAGAGAGAGAGGGTCGTCCCCACGGCCAGGTTCCCTTGATCGGGAGTAATTTCAATTCGGGAGATGGCGCCGCCGCCTCCGCCGCCTCCCCCTCCACAGGCGGATAAAAAAAGAAGACAAAGCCCTAGCGCAACGCGAAAGCGGATTCGATCCAGCATGATCTCATTTTCCTTTGAATTCGAGGATGGTTTCTCCCCCTTCTTTGCGCTTGACCGAAGGGGTGCGAGGCGGGGTGTCCCCCTTTGTTTCGTTGAGCGTCAGGGTCACCTTTTCTACAAATTTTTCTCCTGCATTCAGCTCGATGACGGCCTTTCCGTTTACGTTTCGGGGGGCCTTGTCCGGGCTCTGAATGATCCACTCGACCTGCTGGGTCTCCCCTTTTCTCATCGAACCTTCCCATCCTTCTTCTCCTCTTGTTAGAGAGAGTCCGGGTGTGAGCTCGAGGGAGAGGGAGACGCGGCTGACATCGACATTGGCGGTGGCCACCATCGTTACCTGAGTCTCTCCCCCGGAGAGGTCGGTCTGATGAAGGGAGAGCTGCAGCGGCGGGCGAGGTTTAATCGCCCAGGCGGGAGCGGCCATCGCCGTCAATGAAATAAAAGCGACGCAAATCAAAACGATCGTCTTGTGATACATCATGGTCTCATCCTTCACGATTCCGATCTAGTTTACCATATTTGGCGGGTTCCTCCCGGCGAGGGCCGCGACGATATTATCCAGAACGATCCGGCCCATTCGAATGCGGGTTTCCAGGGAGGCCGATCCGATGTGGGGGAGGAGAACGACCTCCTTCCGGTTGCGCAATGATCGGGAGATCGCCGGCTCGTTCTCGAACACGTCCAACCCGGCCCCCGCGATCTTTTTCCGCCGAAGCGCTTCGATGAGCGCCTTTTCGTCGACGATCGGGCCTCGCGCCGTATTGATGAGAAACGACGTCGGTTTCATGAAGCCCAAAGCTTTTCGGTCGATCAGATGATGGGATTCCCCCGTCAGCGGGAGATGGAGCGAAACAAAGTCCGACTCCCTCAGGAGATCGGATAAGGGGAGAAAAGAAATTTGGAGGCGTTTCTCCTCCTGAATCGGAAGCCGGCGCCGGCTTGTGTAAACCACCCGCATTGAGAATCCGGCGGCGCGCCGCGCGACCGCTTGCCCGATACGACCCATTCCCACCATCCCGAGGGTTTTTCCGAAGAGATCGGTTCCGAGGAACTGTGTCGGGGCCCAGCCGGTCCATTTCCCGGAACGTGCAAATTGTTCGGCCTCCGGAATTCGACGGGAGACGGCAAGCATCAGGGCCCAGGTCAGATCGGCGGTCGTCTCGGTGAGGACCCCCGGGGTGTTTGTGACAAAGATTTTTCGCTCTTGCGCGGCGTCCAAATCGATGTTGTTGTAGCCGACGGCGTAATTGGCGATGATGCGAAGATTCGGTGCGGCCTCGATGATCTCCCGGTCGATCTTGTCGCTGAGCATCGAGATGAGCCCCTCCGCCTTCCGGACGCCGCGAAGAATCTCCTCCTTGGAGAGGGGACGGTCTTCATGGTTGAACCGGAGCCGGACAGGGCGTCGGATCTCCCGCATGATCGAATCAGGAAGGGCGCGTGTTAAGAAAACGGTCGGCATCATGGCGGGCCATCATAGCGAACTTCATCTCATTTGACAAGCCTCTTTAAAGCAAAACAGGTGAGGCGTTGGGGGTGAAGGGGGAC
>JAHFEM010000260.1 GCA_023248505.1 Nitrospirota bacterium | reverse complement strand
TGACTTGCGCCGAGAACATTGCGCTCGCCGTCGAGTCGGTTTTTCCCAGGATGAGCCGGAAGGAGCAAAAAGATCGAGTCGGCCACTTCCTCGACATGGTCGGTCTGACCGAGGCGGCGCAGAAGCGGCCGGCCGAGCTCTCGGGCGGAATGCGCCAGCGGGTCGGAATCGCCCGGGCCCTCGCCATCCGGCCGAAAGTCCTCCTCCTCGACGAGCCGTTCGGCGCGCTCGACGCGCTGACCCGCGGGCATCTTCAAGACGAGCTGCTCCGGATCTGGGAAAAATTCGGAACGACCGTGTTGATGGTGACGCACGACGTCGATGAGGCGCTGTTGCTCTCCGACCGGGTCGTCATGATGACCCGGGGGCCCGCCGCCACGATCGGCCGGATCGTGGCGATCCCTTTCCGACGCCCCCGGTCGCGGATGGAGCTGGTCCGCCAGTCGGGCTATCAGCATTGGAAGGGAGAGATCCTTGAGTTTCTCTACGGCGAGGGGGACGCCAAGCGGCGATTGGACGGAGGCGATTCTCATCAGATCAATGCATCGGCGGAAGGCGCTGCGCTCGTTTCAACGACTGATAAATAAACGATACGAAAAACAATCAAAAAAAGGGGGGGATGTAATGAAAAAGGAGGAGCATTTCCATCTGCAAAACCCTCACAATCATGACCCGGCTCCGGCCGGACCTGAGGAGGCGCTCGACCGCGCCGTCGAGGGGGCCGTCGTCCGGGCGGTGCTCCGCCACACGCCGCTCAGCCGCCGGGGGTTCATCCGCATGCTCGGGCAGGGGACGATCGCCGCGATGATCGCGCAATTTCTCCCGCTGGCGGCGGTGAAGGCGGCCGCCAAAGATAAGAGCGGTCCCTTGGAGAAGAAGGCGTTGAAAATCGGCTTCGTGCCGATCACCTGCGCTACCCCCATCATTATGGCCGGGCCGATGGGTTTCTACAAACGCTACGGCCTCGACGTCGCGCTGATCAAAACCGCCGGCTGGGCCGTCATGCGGGACAAAGCGATCGCCAAGGAGTACGAGGCGGAGCATATGTTGACCCCGATGCCGCTGGCGATCACCCTCGGCGCCGGCTCCCCCGCCGTCCCGTTCGTCATGCCGGCGGTGGAGAACATCAACGGCCAGGCGATTACCCTTCACATCAAACATAAAGATAAAAGAGACCCGAAGCAGTGGAAAGGATTTAAGTTCGCCGTGCCGTTCGACTACTCGATGCACAACTTCCTCCTCCGCTACTACCTTGCGGAGCATGGCGTCGACCCCGACAAAGATGTGGAGATCCGGGTGCTGCCGCCGCCGGAGATGGTCGCCAACCTGCGGATCGAAAATCTCGACGGCTACCTCTCTCCCGACCCGTTCAACCAGCGGGCTGTTTTTGACAAGGTCGGGTTTATTCATCTGTTGACCAAAGAGATCTGGGACGGGCACCCCTGCTGCGCCTTTGCGGCAAGCTGGGAGTTTGTGACCGCCAACCCGAACACCTTCGGCGCGCTGCTGAAAGCGATCGTCGATGCCACCCACTTTTCGTCGAAACATGAAAACCGAAAAGAGATCGCCGCCGCGATCGCGCCGAAGGCGTATCTCAATCAGCCGCTGCCGGTGGTGGAGCAGGTGTTGACCGGAAAATATGAGGACGGCCTCGGCAAGGAGCATCATGTCCCCGACCGGATCGACTTCAATCCTTTTCCATGGCATTCGATGGCGGTCTGGATTCTGACCCAGATGAAGCGGTGGGGGTATATCAAAGGGGACATCGATTACAAAGCGGTGGCGGAGCAGGTCTATCTCGCCTCGGAGTGCGGCGAGAAGATGAAAGAGATCGGTTATCCCCCGCCGAGCACGACCTATCAGAACCACACGATCATGAACAAAGTCTTCGATCCCCACAAACCGGAAGAGTATATCAAGAGCTTCAGCATTAAGAGGATATAGGGCCGCATACAAATTGATTGGGACCGGGGTCACCTGATAAACGTCGAAAAGAAACCAGGACATACATAGAGTGGGTCCCGTATCAGATTTAAGTAGGATGGGGCGTGGGGGAAGGCGCACCGGGTGTGAAGATCTAAAATCAACAGACTTCTTCCCGCGCAGGCCCCACATATAAAAGGAGAAAATGATGACAAAAGTCGAAGCCGCCGAGGCGGTCGTCTTAGCAAAAGCCGACAAAAAGCTGACATGGGAGCAAATCGCCGCGGAAGTCGGGATGTCACCCGTCTGGACCACGTCGGCCTGTTTGGGCCAGAACAGCATGCCGAAGGAACATGCAGACCGGCTCTGCAAGCTCCTCCAACTCGGCCCCGAAGCCTCTACCGCGTTGCAAGCGCCTCCCTATAAGGGAACGGAGAAGGCGGTTCCGGCCGATCCGCTGATCTATCGTTTTTATGAAATTGTTCAGGTCTACGGCGACACGCTGAAGGCGCTGATCCATGAAAAATTCGGCGACGGGATCATGAGCGCCATCGATTTTACGATGCATGTTGAAAAGGTGGAGGACCCGAAGGGGGATCGCGTGAAGGTGACGATGAACGGGAAGTTTCTTCCTTACAAAATGTGGTAACGGGAGACGCTGTTCCGTGGAAAACAATCAGGGCTAACCGATCAAACCGATGGGGGGGAATGCAACATATGAGATCAACGTGGGGAACTGCTGCGCTTTTTCTGTTTGTTTGCTTATTGTCGAGTCTGGTTTATGCTGAAGAGCCGATCGAACTTCCACCCGTCACCACCGCCGCCAAGCAGATCACCCTTGGGGGACAGGGACGGGTTCGGTATCAGTCTTTCCCCGCGCCTCAAAAGAATGAAACCGACTTCTTCACCCATTACCGCTTCCGGTTAAACGTCGACGTCACCGTGACCGAAGGGGTCTCCTTCTTCCTCCAGCCACAGAAGGTGGGGGTCTTTGGGAACGGCGAGACGGGAGCCGGGACGGATGTCGCCCTGTCGTCGGTCCAGGTGACCCCGGCGACCGGGAGCGGAACGGGCACCGGAGACCTCACCCTTCATCAGGGATACCTCGATTTCAAACAGATCGGCGGCGCGCCGTTGAACCTCCGGCTGGGCCGCTTCGAATATATCATCGGCGGGCACCGTTTGATCGGAAATTTCGACTGGAGTCAACGGGCCCGCTCGTTCGATGGGGCGCAGTTCAGCTATGCGGTTCCTTCCGCCGGGACTCTTTCTCTCTTTGCCTTCCGGCTGACGGGTGAAGTGGAGAGCGGTCCCTTGCCGGCGGGAGATAAGGATCTCGATACCGACCTCCTCGGCGTTCATTTCAATACTTCTTTGATTCCGATGAGCCAGACCGAGCTGACCTTTCTCAACGACCGAAAACTGGCCGGTCTTCCCGATTCGAGCCGGTTCACCGCCGGAATCAAAATCGAGCAGACACCGAATCTCCCGCCGCTGGCGTTCGTCTCTCCACTGACCGGCCCGATCTGGAGGGCGGAATATTATAAGCAGTGGGGGGACCGGACCGATGCACAGAAGATTGACGCTTTCATGTATGCCCTTCGGCTCGGATACCGATTTGATCTTCCCCTCAAGCCGATGGTCATGGCCGGCTGGGAGTCCCTCTCCGGGGATGACAGCCTCACCGCCGGCGATTACAAAGCTTTCGATACCCTCTATGCAACGAATCACATCTACTACGGCTATATGGACTATTTCGTCAATGTTCCGGCCGATACACAGGGAAGAGGACTTCGGGATGCCTTTGTCCGACTCCACCTGACCCCTTTGGAGAAGGGAGGGCTTGCCGTCGATGTTCATCGATTCTCCCTCGACAAAGAGATCACGGGAGAGAAAGATCTTGGAACGGAGGTGGATCTGACCTTCTTGACCCAGGTGAATAAATTCACGTCGATCCTGGTCGGCTACTCCAAGTTCCTCTCGGAAAAAGGAATGGAATCGCTCGGGCGGATTTCGCCGGGAGAAGATCCGGTCTGGGGCTATGCCATGGTGAATGTCGTTTTTTGAGGAGGTCCATCTATTCCTATTAACAGATATTTAACCCCATTGTGACGCTCCCGTAATGGGGTGGTTTTATAAAAGGCGAGGGGAGTCAATCGGTCTCATTGAAGAATAGGAGAGAAGATGCAGACAACGGCCGTTTCCACCCTATGGGCTCACTTTGTTCCGGTCGCGGAAATCCCTATTGGATTCGACACCGGTGGGATGAGCCGGCTGGATCGATATCTGGTTCGGGAGGTACGCTCCATCCGCGGGGAGGCTCCCGCAGCCCTTCGGCGCGGAACCGGCTTGGCCCGGCTTGAAAGCGAAGCGCCGATCCGTTTTTTCAATAACGGTTATAAAGAATCGGGCGGCGTCCTCCTTCACGGCGTCGTTCAGCATTTGCACTATACCCCCCGGAGCGATCGCGTGGAGCTGGAGAAGATTTCTCGACCCGAGCTGACCGCTTCGGTGGAGACCACGGCCGTCTTAATCCCGGTCGGGAAATCGGCGGCGTGGTGGAAACTCAGTCAAGATGAGCG
>JAHFEM010000259.1 GCA_023248505.1 Nitrospirota bacterium | reverse complement strand
ACCGATCTTCGGGAATTTCGGATCGATTCGCGGAAACTATGAAGGGATCACGAAGCTCTTTCCCGTCATTGAGGAGGCCCGCTGCATCGAAGAGATCTCTCAGCTCAAGCTTCAGAATCTCATTCGAGAGTTCGGAGGATATCAGATTCAAAAAAGGGACGGCCGGATCGCGATCATCGAAAGCGCGTCCAAAAGGGAAGTGATTCTCGCGAGGGCCGTTTCTCTCCGAACGGAAAATCTCTCAACCGCGCTCGACGATCAGGCGAAAACGGAAAGCCTGATCCTCTACCCCCAAGAAGGAAAACTCAAGCTCTTCGCCCCCGAGGTGGAGGAGCATCCGGAACCGGGTGAGAAGGGAAACAGCGCCTATGAGATCCTCCAAGGGGGAACCCTTCAGGCCGGCCCGCTGGCCGTCACCCTGCAACGAGGGCAGTTCTTCAACGCCCCTTACTCCCGCTATCGCTTCACCTGGAAATCGAAATCGTCCCAGAAGGAATCTTCCGAGGTCATTCAAGCGCGCTCGGAGATGATCCCTCCGCTCTTCAACCATGTTCGCGAATTGCGGGAGACCCATCGCCAGCTTCTGCGCTACACCATGGAAAACAAAGCGTTGGCCCAGGCCAACGAAGAGTTGAAGGGGGCGATTCAGAGGGAATCCGACTTCCACGGCATCATCGGGAAAAGCCCCAAAATGCAGATTCTCTTCGAGCAGGTCGAGCGGATCGCTCCCGTCGATTCGACCATCCTCATTATCGGAGAGACTGGCACCGGAAAAGAGCTTTTCGCGAAGGCCATCCATCAGTGCAGCCTACGGCGGGATCAAAAATTCTACGCCATCAACTGTGCCGCCCTCTCGGAGAGCCTTTTGGAGGCGGAGCTCTTCGGCTACGAGAGGGGAGCCTTCACCGGGGCCCTCTCTCAAAAGAAGGGGATCTTCGAGTCGGCCAGCGGGGGAACCCTCTTCTTGGATGAAATCGGGGAGATCTCCCCGACGATGCAGGCCAAGCTCCTTCGGGTGTTGGAGGAGCGAGAGGTTCAACGCGTCGGAGGACGGGAAGCGATCCCGATCGACGTGCGGGTCGTCTCCGCCACCAATCGAGATTTAAAAAAGGAGATCGCCTCCGGCAAATTCCGGAGCGATCTTTTCTACCGCCTTCATGTTATCTCCCTCGTCCTTCCACCCCTCTCGGAGCGCCTCGACGATCTCCCCCTGTTGGTCGATCAATTCCTCAATTTCTTCAGCGTAAAATGTAAGAAAGAGAAGCCGGCCATGACCCGCGAGGCGATCACCCTCTTAACCGAATACGGCTGGCCGGGGAACATTCGCCAGTTGAAGAATGTCATCGAGCGAGCGGTCGTTTTGGATCGGGACCAGATCATCACGCCTGAAGACATTATTCTGCCGGAGGAGGAGTCCCCCAGGGTTCTGGCCGGGGGGCCGCAGGCCTTTCATGAATCGTTGGAGCAGCACAAACGATCGGTCATCCAAAACGCGCTTCATAAAGCCGGCGGCAATCAGACCAAAGCGGCCGAAATCCTGGGACTTCAACGGACCTATCTGGCGCGGCTGATTCGAACTTTGAATTTGCGGACCGGGCGCGACATCCATTAGCCGGTTTAGAGAGGAAGCGGTCAGCTATCAGCTTGAAGCGTTTAAATCTTTAAGCTGAACGCTGACAGCTGATCGCTTGTTTTTATTTTTATTCGTCGCGTGATCTTAATGAGAACGAACGGTTTCAGATACACTGTATCTCGAAGACAGAATAAAAACCGACGATCGACCGCTTCACCCGGCATTCCTTCCCTCACGCTCCTCCTTTTTCCGGAATTCAAAATTTTTTCTTCCAGGAACCAGAAAACCCAAGCCGGGATGGACCGGACACGCGAGATCCAAAAGCGAAGACGCCCCATTCCTTGCGCTCTTTTCAAGAAAAGACACGCGAGACAAACTTGGCACACCCCTTGCTATCTCCCCTCCCCGTGAACGCAACAAGCAAGTAGATGAGAGATCGGCGGATGGGCCGCCGGCTCTCTTTAAGATCATCAACCGACACACTCACAAGGGGGATACCAAAATGAAGAAGACAACATGGGTCGCAACCGCGATGGGATTGGCTCTAGTTTTCGGAACCGCAATGAAGAGCGAGGCGATCTGCTTGATCGGATGCGACGACAGCACCACGGTCAATCAGACCGCCAAAGGGGCCGGCCGCGACATTCGCGAAGCGAGCGACAATGTCAACGGCGATCAGGCCAAGGGGATCGGCAATCAGGTGATCAAAGACATTAAAGACAGCGCCGTCGTCACCGGCAACACCACCATGCAGAGCAACTCCGTCGGCAGCGTCTTCGTAAACAAGGGGGATATCACCCAGTCCAACTCCGCCAACATCACCGGCAAAACCGAGATCAACAACAGCGATCTGAGCACGGTGAATCATAACAGCAACAACAAGTAGCGGGGTTGAGGGCCAGGCGAAGGGCCTGGCCCTCCCTGTAAACGATCTCAATAAAACCATATTGCAAAATAAAAGGGGGACATGAAAATGAAAAAGACAACATGGGTCGCAACGGCGATGGGATTGGCCCTGGTTCTCGGAACCGCGATGGAAAGCAAAGCAATCTGCCTCTTCGGCTGCGATGACAGCAAAGAGGTCAATCAAACCGTCAAGGCGGCCGGCCGCGATATCCGCGAGGCCAGCGACGACGTCGGCGGCGATCAGGCCAAAGGGATCGGCAACCAGGTGATCAAAGACATTAAAGACAGCGCCGTCGTCACCGGCAACACCACCCGGCAGAGCAACTCCGTCGGCAGCGTTCTGGGAAACAGCGGCGATATCGCTCAATCGAACTCGGCCAACATCACCGGCAAAACCGAGATCAACAACAGCGATCTGAGCACCGTGAACCGGAACAGCAACAACAAGTAGGGATCGAGGGGGGCGTGGGATCGGACCCACGCCCCTTCGGATAAGGGAGGGGAAATCTCATGAAGACGAAAATGATCATCACCTCGCTCGGATTGGCCCTGATCGCGCTGCAGCTCGGGCAGCCGATCGGACCGATTTACGGGGCCCCTCCCATTCAGAGCGAGGAGGCGGCGAAAGAAGAAGCGAAGAAACAAGAGGAAGAAAAGCAAAAGAAAACCCCCGAGCAGGAAAAAAAGGAAAAAGAAGAAGAGGAGCTGAAGGCCACGATCCGGGATATCAAAAAACGCCAGCAGAAAGATGAAGACTCCGTTCGGGTTCGGGCCAACATCTTTACAGCCGACTCTCCCGAAGCGGAGTGCACGGCGGCCGATCGCGCCCGGGCCCGGATGGAAAAGGTCACCGGCGACGGCGGGCTGGTCATCGCGGGGGATATTTTGATCGATTCAAGCAACGAAGCGAATGTCGAGCAGAACAAAGGAAGCATCAACAGCCAGGTGAACGTCAACATTATCAACGAATCGAACAAGCGATGCTAGGCTTCTCTGAATCCGAGGGGCTTCCAAAGGGAGAGATCATCATGAAGACCCGACATCTTATCAAATCCTTCATCATCGCCATCCTCTGCTCCCTCAGCCTGGACCTTCTGTCCGCCCGGGGCGCCGAGCCCGGCACGCCGGGTCCCGCCGGAAAAGTCCGCGTCGCGGTCGCCCGGTTCGGCGCCACCGACCGGTTTGCTCAAGTCTACGGGGGATGGGACATCGGCGGCGGTCTTGCCGCCCAGGTGGTCACCGAATTAATCAACACCGGGAAGGTGGTGGTCGTCGAGCGGGCGATCCTCTCCCAGATCATGCGGGAGCAGGAGCTCTCCGCTTCCAAACTGGTGACGAAAGAAACCGCCGCCCAGGTGGGTCAGCTTCTCGGGGTCGATTATCTGATCGTCGGCGAGGTGACCGAGTTTGAACAGAAGGCGGTCGGGGCCGGCGGCCGGGTCGGCTTTCTGACCTGGCTCTTTCCGAAGGCGTCGGCGGAGTTCAGCGCGGCGCATGTTGCGATCGATCTTCGCATTATCGACACCTCCACCGGGGAGATTATTCACTCGCACCGCTCGGAAGGACGGGCTTGGGAGAAGGCGGTCGCCGTCGATCTCAACCTTCCCACCCTGACCTTCGGGGGGGACGCCTTCCACAAAACGCCGCTCGGAAAAGCCACCCGGCAGACGATTCAGGATGCGATGACCTTCGTTCTGGGGGCGGTTCAGGAGCGGCTTCGAACCTACTCCACCGGTCTCGGCAAGGTGATTCATCTCGAAGAGAACTTGGTTTACATCAACGCCGGCGCCAATGCGCAGGTCCATGTGGGAGATCGGCTCTCGATCTTCGCGGTGAAGAAGGTCCTGACCGATCCGGAGACGAACCAGGTCGTCGGCGTGATCGAGAATCCGATCGGAGAGCTGACCGTGGTGTTCGTCTCGGAGAAGTTCTCGAAGGCGCGCGTTCTGGGAAATACCTTGCCGCATAAAGGGGACATCATCCGTTTCTCCGACAAGAATCCCCGTCCCGGGCTCAACGGCGAAGAGG
>JAHFEM010000258.1 GCA_023248505.1 Nitrospirota bacterium | reverse complement strand
AATCTTTTTTTAATGCGAATAGCCTATTTCGATTGCTTCTCGGGCATCAGCGGCGATATGATCATCGGCGCGATGATCGACGCCGGGCTGGAAGTGAAGCTGCTTCAAGAGGCGATCTCGAAACTGAAGCTCCCCGGCTGCACGATCGCGGTTCATCGCGTCCGCAGGGGAGAGCTCTCCGCCGTCAAAGTCGATGTCCTGAACCGGAAAAATCTCCCGCCGCTCTCCACCTTTCCTGAAATCGAGCGCCAGATCCGAAAAAGCGCCCTTCCCAAGCGCGTTCAAGATCACGCGCTGGCGATCTTCGACCGCCTGGCGAAAGCCGAAGCCGGCGTCCACGGCCGGCGACGACAGCAGACCCATCTTCATGAGGTCGGCGAGGTCGATACCCTGGTCGATGTGACCGGCGCCGTGATCGGCCTCTCCCTGCTGAAGATCGACCAGGTCATCGCCTCCCCGATCCATGTGGGGAGCGGAGAGGTCCAAACCAGAGCGGGCCTCTTCCCGATCCCCGCCCCGGCCACGGCGGCCCTTCTTAAAGGAGCGCCGATCTATGCGACCGGCCTCCGGGGAGAATTGACCACCCCGACCGGAGCGGCGATCATCACCACGCTCGCCTCGGCTTTCGCCCCACTGCCGCCGATGACCGTGGAGAAAATCGGATATGGGGCCGGCAGCGCGGAGCGGTCGACGCCGAATCTCCTTCGGCTCTTCATCGGCCTTCAAGAGGCCCCCTTGTCGGAAGATGAAATCGTTCAGATCGAGACCAACATCGACGATATGAATCCGCAGATGTATGAGCATGTCATCGACACCCTCTTCCAGACCGGCGCGCTCGATGTCTTCCTCACCCCCATCATCATGAAGCGCGGAAGGCCGGCGATCCTGATCACGATCCTCAGCCCCCTGTCCGCCTATCACGAGATCCTCCAAGCCCTCTTCACCGAGACCACCACGCTGGGGGCTCGCATCCTCAAGCTCGGACGTAAAAAGCTGGAGCGCGAGATTCAAAAAAAGAAAACCTCCCACGGCGCGATCCGCGTGAAAACCGCCTCTCAAAACGGCCGGGTTCTTCGGAAGCGGCCGGAGTTCGAAGATGTCCGACGGCTCGCCCGGCAAAGCGGCCGTCCCCTCCGAATGTTGTGGGAGGAGATCCTCCGGAACGTATGACCCCTCGGCAAGCCCCGCGCTTCGATAAGGAGATCTTATGGACGGCTTCCTAGCCCAGATCGTCGCAGAGGTGCAGGCGCTTCACGCGCTGGATCTTCTCACGATCGGGACCCTCGCGATTCTCGAAGGAATCCTTTCCGTCGACAACGCCCTTGTTCTCGCCATCTTGGTTCGCACCCTTCCCCGCGAACAACAGCGCAAAGCGCTGACGTACGGGATCGTCGGAGCGTTCGTCTTTCGATTCATCGCCCTGATCTTTGCCGCCTACCTGATGCGGCTCAATATCTTCAAGCTCATCGGCGGGGGGTACCTGATCTACCTGGCGATGAAGCATATGTTCTTCTTCTACAAAGAAGATGCCTACAAACTTCGGCCGGCCAATGCGGGGAGTTTCTGGAAAACGGTGGCCGCGGTCGAGTTGACCGATATTGCCTTCTCCATCGACAGCATTACGACGGCGGTGGCGATGAGCGATAAGCTCATCATCGTCTGGCTCGGCGGAATCATGGGGATCATCTTTCTTCGCTTCGTTTCGAGCTATTTCGTCCGTCTCCTCGAAAAATTTCCCCGGATGGAGGACCTCGCTTATCAGCTGGTCTTCTTTATCGGCACAAAATTGTCGCTCGAATCTCTGCATGTGGAGATGCCCCATGAAATCTTCTGGATCATGATGGGGGTGATCGCCGTGTTGGGGGCTTCCCTGGTCTATCGGGATTATCATCAGCGGACGACGCAAATTCAAACGCAAAATCATCTGCTGGACAGACTGAAGGAGAGGAAACTCTCGGTCAACGAGCTGCTCGCTCAGGATTCGATCCCGAGGGAGCTCATCGACTATCTTCACAAGAGCGGGTATCTTGAGTTTCGCCTTCCGGAAGGCGCTGAAAACGTCCCTTCCGGAAAAGAAGACAAGCGATCATAAGAAGGGCCGTCTCACGGCCCGGTGAGGGGCGGGAGGGTCGGCGCCTCGATGCGCCGAGAGCCCCCTTCAAACGGCTCACTGCGGAGGGGCCGGAAAGGACTCTTCATCGAGGTAGAGGGTTTGCGCATCATGGTTGTATCCCAACAGCTCGGCATACCGGCTCCAATTCACGATGGTTTTGAAGAGCGCTTCGGCATTCTCATGAGGAAGAAGGCGGGAGAGCTCCTCTAAAATCACCTCTTTGCTGAGCCGTCCCTCTTCCGATTTCTGCAACGCTTCGATCAGACGCTGGAAGATCATCAATTTCTTCAATTGCTCACGGATGATCAGCTTCCGCTGCGCAACCTTGCTCTTGAGAATCTTTCGCCCCAAGTCGGTAATCACGACGTCTCCGCCGGGGGTCTCCACAAGGCCGAGCATTTCTCCCATTTTGATGACCGAGAGCAGCTCTCCGAGCTCATAATGGATCGCCTCGGCCAGCTTGTAGATGTCTTCCTTCCCGTGATGATCGTCCAGATACTCCAACAGTCCTATCACTTTGCTCGACGTAACACCGTGGGGCAAAGGTTCCACTTCCATACATTCTCCTTATCAGAAAGCGATCGTCTGTTCGGTCCTCGCCCATCGGCAAGACGAGAGGAGCCGACCCCGAATCGCTGTTTATGCCATCAGCGAAAAAATACGATCGCTGAATTCGCTTAACACCGGATCTTTGCGGTCCCGGGGGCGCGGCACGTCGATGGCGATATCTGTCACAAGCGTCCCCGGATGCGGCGACAGGACAAGAACCCGATCGGCCATAAAGACCGCCTCTTCAATAATATGGGTCACCATGATAATGGTATTGACCGGCATCGACTTATCTTCCCACAACATCAAGACCTCTTCTCTCAACGTCAACGAGGTCAGCGGGTCGAGGGCGGAGAACGGCTCATCCATGCAGAGGAGCTTCGGCTCCACGGCGAGGGCGCGGGCCAAGCCGACCCGCTGCTTCATCCCCCCCGAGAGCTCCCGCGGGTAGGCCTCTTCGAAACCGTCCAGCCCGACCTTCTCGATGAAGTGGATCGCCCGCTTCCTCCGCTCATGCTCCGGAAGCGCGCGCGCCTCCAGACCCAACTCGACATTTCCCAAAACGGTCAACCAAGGGAAGAGCGCGAAGGACTGGAAGACCATCGCCGAGTCGAGGTTGACCGAAGGGAGCACTTTTCCCTGATAAAGGACCCTCCCTTGCGTCGGAGGAATCAGGCCGTTGAGGATACGCAAGAGGGTGCTCTTCCCCGAACCGGAGGGGCCCACCAGCGCGATGAACTCCCCCTCGCGGACACGGAAGGAGATTTCTTTCAGAACCGGCATCAACACCCCGTTCTGATTAAATGTCTTCGAGACCTTTTCGACTTCGAGCAAATCCATTAAGAGCCGTGAGCCGTGAGGGGTGAGGCGTCAGGGGTAAAGGCTGAGAAGACAGAAGATAAAAATCTTTTTCGCCTCACGCCTTACGCCTCACGTTATTAATAATCAATCCGATACCGCTCCACCGCGTGGAGATAGAGCCGCCTCCAGAAAAACCGATTGAGCAACGCGATGGCAATGACCATCGTGACCAGGGTCAGCAACATCATCTGCTTATCCCCGGCCTCATACGTCGCCCGGTCGAGCATCGCTCCGATGCCGGTCACGGCATAGGTCTCGCGACGATAGACGACATACTCTGCAACAATCAGGGCGTTCCACCCGCCGCCCCAGGCGGTAATGCTCCCCGTCACAAGGGCGGGAAAGACCGCGGGGAGATAAAGCCGCTTCCAGTAGAGCCACTTCGAGACCCCCAGCGCCTTCGCCGCCTCCTTGAGATCTCCCGGAATACTTTGAACCCCGCCGATCAAATTAAACAGAAGATACCATTGCATCCCGGTCAAGATCAATAGAATCGCGGCGCTGTTCATTCCCCCGAGCACGTGGACGGCCAACAGGATGAAGAACGGAAAGAGGGCGGTCGCAGGAATAGAGGCCCCGATCTCGGCAATCGGGGTCACGATACGCAGGGCGCGCGGATTCTCTCCGACCCAGAAAGCGACGGGCAGAGTCCAGGCCAGCGCGAGGAGGTAAGCGACCCCCAATCTTAAAAACGATGCAAGAAGGGCGACCGGAATACGGCCCGCTTCAGGAGGAAACGGCCGAGCCAGGCCCTGGACAAGCAAGACGAAGCTCCAGCCGATGAGGAGAAAGACCGCCCCCAGGAGGAGATAGCCGATCCCCTTCCGAACGGGAAGCCAGAGCATTCTCTTGGTCTGTTGAACCAGCCGTCCGCCGATCGGGGGGAAATAGCGTCGGGGATCGAGCACCCTGATCGGCCGGGTGACCATCTCCCGGAACCGTCTCCACCCCTTGGTCGCCCGAAGCCTTCGGTACCACTGAAGGGCAAAAGA
>JAHFEM010000257.1 GCA_023248505.1 Nitrospirota bacterium | reverse complement strand
CCGAATGCGGCGAGGAATTCATCCATTATTTTGAGATCGTTCCTTTCTTTCTTGAAGAGATTCTCCGGGGCCGGTCGCGACTCGAGCGGGAGGTTCATCTGTTGGGATTCTACTATCACTGGCCGCTGCGTGAGATCTTGGGGATGACCCGGCACAAGCGGCAGCGCTACCTCCGGCTTCTCACCGACGAGTTGGAGCGGTCCGGGCGCTCCGCCGCGGAGGTCGTATGAGCCGTTTTCTCCAGCGGGTGATCGAGCCGGGGCTGCGCCCGGTCCGCCCCCGCGGTCGAGCCGCGGCGCCCCTCCCGCCGGTAAACGACATTGAGACGCGTATCGAGGAGCCGCCTTCCCCAAAGCCGTTCGAGACAGAAGCGCTCCCTCCGACGGTACCCGGAGAGAGGACCTCCGAAGGAGCGCTGCCGGTTTTTCCTCCTCCGGGTGAAGAGAAACGTTTTCGATCGGAGCCGGCGTCCTTTCCCGCTCAAGGCCCGGAGCGCGCCGCCGCGGCCTCTTCCGCTTTGCCGCCGGGGGATGTAAAAGGGGAGGCGGTCCAACCGGTCGCCCGGCCCCGCTCACCGAAAGTGGATGCGGAAATCATCTCTGCCGACGCCGTGGAGTTCGATCCGGCGCGACCGGGTCCGCCGATCGGCCGGAGGCCGAAGGGGTTCGGGGCGATGAAGCGTTCGGAGCCGCCGCTTCATCCGGATCGGCGCGCGCTCCCCTCGGCCGGGGAGATCGTCTGGGAGGTCGTTCCAACGGAATCCCCCTCCCGTGCGGGTCGTCCCATTTTCCCTCAGAGAGGGCCGGTTCATCAGGCGGAGTCCCCCTCTCAGAAGCAGCCCCTTGAGGGGGAGCGATCCGGGCCGCATTCGCCCGACCCGCTGCAATCTTTTCTTTCGATGAATCGTCCGCCGCAGGGGGCGACGAAGGAGGGGGCGGACCGCGGTCCTTTTCCGAAGTGGCCGGCCGCACCAATCCTGCCGGGAAGCAGGGTTTTGCCCTCCGAACCAAGATCGGAAGAGGAGAAGGGGGATCTGATCATCGAGCAGTTGGACGTTCGGATTGTGGCCGAGCCGGCGCGGGCTCCGCAAGCGCCGCGGCCTCGGACCGCCGCGCCGAAACCTTCGGGCGCCTGGGAGACGGCGACCCGGTATTATCTCGGGAAGCTTTAAGAGGCCTAAACAGATCGTCCATCCCGCGCAGGCGGGAATCCGGATGCCCGCTCCCTTCGTTGGAGGTTTTAATAATCGACGATGAGCACCACGATCGGCAAGGTCACCGAATCGCTGAGAAATCTTCTGGTGGGAGAGATGGTCCCGACCACGAATGTGACGTTGATCTCTCCCGGCGACACGAGCGGACAGAACAAGCGGATCAATCTCTTTCTCTATCGTGTCCTGGAGAACCCGCACCTGAGCAACCGCGATTGGCTGCCGAAGAAGGGGACGGCCCATCAGCTCGTTTATCCGCCGCTCGCTCTGAATCTCTTCTACCTGATGACCCCCTTCGCCCAGCTGGATGCGCAGACCGGCCTGGCCGATGCCCATGGGCTCCTGGGAGAGGCGATGCGGGTCCTCTATGAAAAGGCGATCGTTCCGCAGATCTACCTTGAAAGCGGCCTGCAGGAGGGAGAGGTGAAGGTGACGCTGCTCCCGCTGGACCTGGAGCAGTTGAGCAAGATCTGGACGGCGCTGAACAAAGATTTCCGCCTCTCGGTCGCTTATGAGGTCTCGTATGTGGAGGTTCCGGCGAAGCAGGAGCGTCCGCTGCCGAAGCGGGTCACACAGGTCGATCTCGATGTCCGCGCCCCGTATCGTCCCCCGGTGCTTCAGGCGATGACGCCGGTCTCCGGTCCGGTCGGGACGACCCTTCAGTTTACCGGGGCCTCTTTGAGGGGCTGGAAGGCGACGGTCCGGGTCGGCGGCAAGATCGCGGCGGAGGATCAAATGCTCTTCGAGGATCAACTGTTTCTGGTGCCGGTTCCGGCGGGGCTGACGCCCGGGGTCTATGAAGTCGAGGTGAATGTGGCCAATCTCTCCCGCCTCCGGGAGGTCTTCGAGGTGGTTCCATGAGAGCGACCAAAACCGCGCCGTTCCGCGATAGCCGGGAATACCTTGCCGCCGAGCTCGACTGGCTCGATCGAGCCTTGTCGCTCCTGCTTCATCTCTTCCAGCGACGCGAGGGAAAGACGGACGGCCAGGGGCTTTTCCTCTCGCAGAAGGAAGCCGAACGGCTCCTTGCTCGGAAGCATCCGGCGGAAGACCCCGAAACCGATGCGATCCGCGCATCGCTCGATCAATTCCGAAGGGAAATCCTCGCCAGGCGGAAGGCGAGCCTAGCGCAAGGCGTCTATCTCTCTCTTCCCCATCTCGCCCATCTTTTCCATCTCTCGCCGGCTGAAGAGACCGCCTTGGTCGTCGGTCTGGCGCCGGAGCTCGATCCCAAATATGCGAAGCTCTATGCCTATCTTCAAGACGATCTCACCCGAAAGTTTCCGAGCATCGAACTCGTCCTGATGATCGCCCGGCTTCAGGGCGAGGTCGGCCCGCAGGGGCGATTTTTCTTTGCGCCTCAATCGCCGCTGGCCCGCTGGCATCTCTTAACGCCGGTGGGGGAGGGGGCGGCGCTCCCCCGGCTGAATCAGGGACTTCTGCTCGATGATCGGATCGTGGCGTTCCTTCTGGATCTCCCGCAATTCGACGGGAAGGTGCTCCCCTTCGTCCGAACCGGCGGGGCAACCGGATCGATGGCCGCGCCGGGGATGGCCATCGGCGAGCGATTGAAATCGCTGGTCAACGCCCAGTTCCAGCGATCGGCCGGGCCCGCGCGAAAGATCGCCGCCTACTTCTACGGAGCAGGCGCGTCGAATGGGAGGGGGATGGCCGAAGCGATCTGCCGGGAGATGAAGGTGCGTCTGATCGAGGTCGATCTGATGGCCCTTCATCAAGCCGGCCTCTCCGGCGGCCTGCCGTTGAGCGAAGGGCTGCGCCGGATTGTTCGAGAGACATTGCTGCAGCCGGCCGCGCTCTACCTCTGCGGATTCGAAAAGTGGCGCGACGAGGGGAAGGGGGATCTCTCCGCCATCGAGGCCCTTCTGCGCGAGGGCTCGTGGCTGACCTTCATCGAGGGGGAGAGGCCCTGGATCATGCAAGGGCTTTCGGAGGAGCTTTACTTCCTTCCCTTCGCTCTCCCGCTCCCCGACTATCGCGGCCGAAGCGAAGGATGGAAAGCGCTGATGAAAGAAGTTCCCTCTGCGATGGGAGAAGAGGAGATCGAGACGATTTCGATGCGCTACCGGATGACCTTCCGGGAAATGGAAGAGGCCCTCAGGCTGGCCCAGGACCAAGCCACGCTTCGCGCCCCGTCCCGTCCGGAGGTCACGATGGAAGATCTTCTCTGGGGCTGCCGCGAGCGATCCCGGATTCACTTCGGCGGGCTGGCCCGATCGATCACGCCGCGCGCCTCTTGGGAGGACCTGGTTCTCCCGGAGAGCCTCCTCCGGCAAATGAAGGAGATCCTCGCCCAGGTCCGGCATCGGCCGCAGGTCTTCCACGGTTGGGGCTTCGAGAAAAAGCTGCTCCTTGGAAAGGGGATCTACATCCTCTTCGTGGGGCCGAGCGGGACCGGAAAGACCTTGGCGGCGGAGGTGCTGGCGCAGACGTTGGGGCGCGATCTGCTCAAGGTCGATCTCTCGGCGATCGTCAGCAAATATATCGGTGAAACGGAGAAGAATCTGCAGCGGGTCTTCGAAGGGGCCGAGCGGTCGGACGCCGTTCTCTTTTTCGACGAGGCCGACGCCCTCTTCGGGAAACGCTCCGAAGTCAAAGATGCCCACGACCGCTACGCCAACATCGAGATCAACTACCTTCTGCAGCGGCTGGAGGAATTTGAAGGGATCGTCATCCTGGCGACCAATTTCGCGCAGAACATCGACGACGCCTTCTCCCGGCGGATTCAGATGAGCGTCGAATTTCCGTTTCCAAACGAAGTCTCGCGGCTGGAGATCTGGAGGAAGCATCTCCCCAAGGAGGCCCCGCTCGCGGACGAGGTGGATCTCGCGTTTCTGGCGAGTCAATTCAAGATCACCGGCGGGGGCATTCGAAACATCGTATTGAACGCGGCCTTCCTGGCGGCGGAAGAGGGGGGGGCGATCGGAATGGAGCATCTCCTTCAGGCGACCCGGCGGGAGTATGAAAAGATGGGGAAGCTCTATGCCGAATCGGAATTCGAGATTCCCGCAGCGCTGACCGCAGAGCGGGTCCCTTCCAAGAGGAGATCGAAATGATCCGGATCAAACGGGTTCGGATCACCTACGATCGCATTCCGCTCGATCAACAGCAGGCGGCGATCCTTTCCAGGCAGGTGATGGCCCTGGTTCAAAAACAGCTTCAGGGGGGGGCTTCGGGGGCGATCGACCGGCTTTCCCCGCCGGCCGTCCGGGTTTCGCCCGACCGGGCCGGCAAACCGGAGATCGCCCGGCGCGCCGCCGGAGCGCTCCGGCAGGAGATTGTTCAACGACT
>JAHFEM010000256.1 GCA_023248505.1 Nitrospirota bacterium | reverse complement strand
CTGTGCGCATCAAGTGGGTTCTAGGCGCTTTGCGTTCCGCGAAGGGATGGGAGAAAGCGCCCGACGCGCACAATTGAAACAGGCGCTTTCCCGCGTGCACGGGAATGACAACCAAAGAAATTAGTTCCAGACTGAGTCACTGCCGGATCGGTGAGGTTCTTGTGTGCGCCTCAAGAGGGTGATAACATGGGGTTGATCGATTCTGTAGGAGCTCGACGATGGAAAGCAAGGAGAGGAGAGACCTCCTTAGCGAGATTAAAAGCTTGGAAGGCCGGCTGGAATCGACGTTGCGTGAGTCCCAGCGGTTCTTCCAGTCGGCCTTCGACGCCCTGTCGGCCCATATCGCCATTCTCGACGAGCAGGGGACGATTATTGCGGTGAATGCGGCGTGGCGTCGATTCGCGTCGGCCAATCGCTTGACGATGCCGGCCGCGGGGGTGGGGGAAAACTACCTCCATCTTTGCGAGGCGGCCGTCGGAGAGGCGGCCGAGGAAGCGCACGCAGTGGCCGCCGGGATCCGGCGGATCATGGCGAGGGAACAAGAAGAGTTCGCCCTGGAGTATCCCTGTCATAGCCCGGCCGAGCAGCGCTGGTTTATTGTGCGCGTGACCCGCTTTCAAGGGGAGGGACCGGTCGATGTCGTCGTGGCGCATGAAGACATTACCGACCGCAAGCGGGCCGAAGAGGCGCATGAACGGCTGGCGTCGATTGTCGAATCGTCAAACGATGCGATCATTGGAATGGTTTTGGACGGCACCATCGTGACCTGGAATCCGGGCGCCGAGCGGATCTACGGCTACACCGCCGAGGAGATCCTCGGATCACCGGTCTCTCTCCTCATCCCGCCGGATCACCCCGACCGGGTCGAAGAGATCCTGGCGCGGGTTCGACGCGGGGAGCAGATCGATCCGTATGAAACGGTCCGGATAAAAAAAGACGGCGCCCGGATCGATGTTTCCGTCACGGCCTCCCCCATTCGGGATGCCGAGGGGAAGATCATCGGCGCTTCCAGCATTACCCGCGACGTCACCCGGCGCAAGGGGGCGGAGCGGGAGAGGCGAAAGCTCTCGAGGGTGATCGAGCAGACCGACGACGCCGTCGTCATCACCGACCGAGACGGTCTCATCGAATATGTCAATCCGGCCTTCGAGCGAAAAACCGGCTACACGCGGGAGGAGGTGATCGGGAAGACCCCCCGGATCGTGAAATCAGGGAAACACGGAGAGGAATTTTATCATGTCCTTTGGGAGACGATCCTTCGGGGCGAGGTCTTCCGGGGCGAGTTGGTAAACAAAAAAAAGGATGGGACACTCTACCACGAGGAAAAGACGATCACTCCGATTAAAAATCGACGTGGGGAGATCACCAGCTACGTCTCGACGGGGAAAGACATCACGATGAGAAAAGAAATGGAAACGGCGCTGGAGCAGGCCCGGGCCGCCACAATTGAAAAAGAGCGGCTGGAGTCGATCCGGACCTTGTCGATGACCTACGCCCACAATATCTTGAACGCCATTACCCCCATCAAAAGCTATGCGGAGATGATCTTCAAGCGGACGGACCCTTCGGACCCGAAAGCAAAGTGGGCGCAAGCGATTATCAACGGAACGGGAGAGGTCGTCCGGATCATCCGGAAACTCGAGGAAGCCGGTCGCTACCGCACCACCGAGCGCAGCGGGATCAAGCTCTTCGACGTCGATCCGATTAAGAGCGAACGGAAAAAATAAACGGGGCGATGCGGGTGGCGCTCTTCAGCCGCTTGTTTCTTGCCCTTTCCTCAAGTTTTCCGGGTTTACAATCCCACCTCAATAATGCTCTTGACGACCACATCGTCGCTCGCGTCGGTGAGGCCGAACGCCACCCCGATATTCCAGTTGATATTGGGAAGAATCCGCCAATTGACCGCCGGGACGATGTAATGCTGTTGATCGCGGGGCGATTTTAAATTGACCAGCTCTCCCATGCTTCCATAGGCCTCGATCCCCGGCTTCACCTGCGGGGTCAGGCCGACATAGAGACTGGCGCCATACTCGAATTCAAGCCCTTCTTCCACATTGGGGCCGCTCCAGGCCTTCTCCACTTTTGGATTGAGCCTCAGCACGGCCGCGCCGACCCGCTTTTCCAGGATAAGGCGGGCTTCGATTTTCTCCTGCGGTTCGCCGACGTAGTCCGGATCTCGGAAATAATACTCCAGGTAGATCGCGGTATCGAAGAAGCGCTCGCCTCTCTCGAAGAAACGATACCGGCTGAGGACCGCCCGCCACTGGATATATTCCAGATCCTTCCCGGAGGGCTGCTCGAAATCGGCATAACCGGCGATCGTCCAGCGATCGGTCACGCCATATTCGACTTCAAAGGTATGCTCCCAAAGGCCTTCGCGATCGACGCTCTTTCCGAAAAAGGGCATCTGGAGATCCGAAGCGGCGACATAATCGGTCCAGTAAACCAGTTCGACCTCGCCGGCATCGGGCCCCTGATAACCATAGACCTTAAAGTGCCTTGCCTCCGCGGCGGCGGTAAAAAGAAAAAGAATCAGACCGAACAATCCAACCGAAACCGCGTTTTTTCTCATGGCGCTCCTCTCGTCATTGTAAGATCATCGTGTGCGATGCGACGGGCCGACGGGACTCTCACGAAAGAGGGGCTTCGACGATCGGCCGCTCTCGGCTGTCTTAAGCGGGGAGATTCATCCTCGCTCGGGTTTCCCAACGCGGTATCATAAAGGAACTGTCCGATGAAGTGCAATGGTTTCCTTGCGGTGATGGTTGCCGGTGATCGTTGGTTTTAATGCGAGGGCTTGGTTTTATGTGGAAGCGGGGCAAAGCGAGCGAGGAAGGCGACGCCGATAAACCGGGGAGGATCGGATGAGAGACCGCCGGATGGGGACCCGGAAGTCCCCTCCGGCTTATTCGTCAAAGCGCTCCGGTTTGCTACTTGAAGACCGGTTTCGGCGTAGCGAGGGTGGCCGTCGGCAACACCGGCAGACGCAGCGCCTCTTCCGGGACGGTTCCCTCCAGAGAGTGGAAAAACGCCACGATCGAATCGACCTCTTCCTCTTTCAACTGCTGTCCAAGCTGCAGACGGCCCATGATCCGGACCGCTTCCCTCAGGTCCCAGATCGACCCATCATGAAAATAGGGAGCCGTTCGGGTGACGTTCCGCCAGAGGGGGACCTTGAAGACATAGCGATCTTGCTCTTTCTTGGTGACGTTCTGCCGTCCCGGATCGTCGCTGAACTCATAGCGGCCGAAGATGCCGAACTTCTGATACATCCCCCCGCCGGCGCCGACCCCGTTGTGGCAGGTGATGCATCCTTTTTGAATCACCAGCTTGAGTCCTTGCTTCTCGGCGGGATTAAGCGCCTCCGCGTGCCCTTTGAGGAAGTCGTCGAATCGCGACGGCGTAAGGAGGGTCCGCTCAAAAGCGGCGATCGCCTTGGCGATGTTGTCATAGGTGAGCGGTTCTTTGTCGGTGGGGAAGGCTTTCTTAAAGAGGTCGACATACTCCGGGATGGTCCGAAGGCGGGAGAGGACCATCTCCGGGTCGGGCATCGCCATCTCCACCGGATTGAGGATCGGGCCTTTCGCTTGATCTTCGAGCGTGGCGGCGCGGCCGTCCCAGAACTGGACGAATTCAACCGCGGCGTTCAGGACGGTCGGGGAGTTTCTTCCCCCCAACTGACTCAGGTGTCCGGGGGAGGTCGGGAGATTATCGACCCCGCCCGTGGCGAGGTTGTGACAGCTGTTGCAGCTGATCGCCATGCTTTTGGAAAGCCGGGGATCGAAGAAGAGCATCTGCCCTAAACGGACCTTTTCCGGGGTGGTCGGGTTGTCCGGCGGAGAGGAGATTCGATTGGGGAGCGGTTTAAAGAACTTATTCGCCTCTTGGATCAGATCGGCCTCTTGGGCGTAAGCCGACGACGCCAACGAGACGATGAGAAGGAAGAAAAACGATCCGCCGACGTTCCGTATTCTTTTTTCCAGAGACATGCGCAAACCTCCCCCTTCGAGCGGCTGATCGCCCGGATTGTTTCCAACGAATGATGATGGTTCTGAGCTTGGAAATTATGAAGCCTTCTGCTCGTCGCTCCGTTTTCGGGTTGCCTTCGCGCGCGAGACCGGTTTCTCTCTGAGAGAGGGCGCCGCCGCGCTTGAACTGCGTTCGGAGAGGACGATCCGTTCGGCTTCCAGCCAATCGTCGAGATCACCCCCGTGATATTGGCCTCTGCTTTGATAAAGCTCATAAGCCCGTTCGGCGATTCGCTCATACAGCGGCCGATCTTCCACCCGTCCGTTAAACGCTTCTTGGGTCGGCGCCTCGTTTTTCTTTGGGGTTGTTTTTTTCATTGGGTTCCTCCTTTCCATGAGCCCTCGGCCCACCTCGGCGGCGGGGTGATGGCCGGTTGACGATGAACGGCCGGGCCAGACGGGCTACATCGCTTCCCGATCGGCTGAGACTTCCGGGGTCGGACCCCTTCGTCATGAAGCCATTCTGCCTGAGCGGAGAATGTAGCGCAACCCCACAAACGGGGTGTTCGTCGGTAAAGTGTTCCGGCCGGTCTTTT
>JAHFEM010000008.1 GCA_023248505.1 Nitrospirota bacterium | reverse complement strand
CCGTTTTCGGAACCTCACCGGGATCTGCAACGACCTCAAGAACCCCGCCATGGGTTCGACCGGCATGCCGTTCGCCCGAAACGTCCAATTCGAATCGACCTTCCCCGACCTCAAAAAGAACGAGCTGGCGTGGAATCGCCACGGCGATCGGCTCGGACTGCTGACGCCCGACCCCCAAGTCATCAGCCGCAAGCTCTTCACCCGCGCGCAGTCGCAGCCGGAGAAGTGCCGCGAGGGGCAGGGGCTCCCCGGCGGCTCCCCCGAAGCGAATTGCGACTACAAGAAAGCCCCCCTTTTCAACGTTCTGGCGGCGTTCTGGATTCAGTTCATGACCCACGACTGGTTCTCCCACCTGGAGGACGGACATAATCAATCGGAGAAGATGGCCGTCGGATGCAAAATGCAGCGGGTCAACAACGTCGAGGCCCCGCTCACCTCCGAGGAGATCGCGAAGCTCGGTTGCCGTCCCGACGATCGGATGGAGAAATCATTCTTCGCCGAGGAGAGCGATCCCGCGACCTTCACTTACAAAGGGAAGACCCTGCCCGCCCGCGCCTACAAGACCACGCGGAACACCGTCACCGCCTGGTGGGACGCCTCCCAGCTCTACGGCTATGATGAGACCTCGCAGCGGCGGGTGAAACGCGATCCGAACGATCCGGCCAAGCTGCTGCTGGTGCCGATCCCGCAGCGGGCGGCGGCCGGCGAGAAGATCGGCTATCTCCCCCCGTTTGCGCCGGCCGATCCGATCAACCCCGCCTGGGCCGGCCAGGAGGCGACCGCCTTTCCCGACAACTGGTCGATCGGAACGAGCTTCTACCATAACCTCTTCGCCCGCGAGCATAATCTCTTCGTCGAAGCTTTCCGCAAGCGGGCGGCGGCGAAGCCGGAGGCCGACTCCGGCCTTCTGAACCCCGCGCGGCCCGATGTGGTCATCCGCTACAAAGAGGTCACCGACGATGAGCTGTTCGAGGTGGCGCGGCTGGTCGTCTCCGCGGAGATCGCCAAGATCCACACGATTGAATGGACCCCGCAGCTCCTCTACGATGAGCCGCTCTTCCTCGGGATGAACTCCAACTGGAGCGGACTGATCCAGAAGGATAACCTCGTCACGCGCGCGCTGGAGAAGATCGTCATCGACAACTTCGGCACATCGGAGAACGCCAAGAAAGCCTCTCAATGGTATTCGGTCTTTGCCTCCGGTCCGGGGATCTTCGGCCTGGGAAGCCGGGTCTACGCAGATGACGCCCTCTTCGCCAAGTTCGATCCTGAAAAGACAGACATCTGGAGCCTGAAGAATCCCGACCATGTCAACGGCGGGGTCAACCACTTCGGGTCGCCGTTCAACTTTCCGGAGGAGTTCGTCACCGTCTACCGATTGCACGCGCTGGTTCCCGATCTGATCGAATTCCGGGAAGTCGGAAATCCGAACACCAGCCGAAACAAAATCCCGGTGGTCGAGACCTTCCGAGGCAAAGCGACGGAGGCGATGGAGACGCGCGGCCTCGCCAGCTGGGCCCTCTCGATGGGACGCCAGCGCTTGGGCCTCCTCACCCTCCAGAACCAACCGCAGTTCCTTCAGAACCTCCCGATGCCGCGGCTGCAGACGGCGACCGACAAGCTCGACGTGGCGGCGCTCGATCTGATTCGCGACCGCGAGCGCGGCGTCCCCCGCTTCAACGAGTTCCGCCGTCAGTACGGCCTGAAGCAGCTGACGAGCTACGACGACTTTATCGACCCGCGCCTTGCGAAAGATTCGCCGGAGCGCGCCGAGCAAGCGCGGCTCGTCGGACTTCTGCGCGAGGTTTACGGCCAGCACATCTGCGACGCCTCGAAGGTGATCACCTCCGCCCAGGTGAACGACGACGGCACGCCGATCACCGACTGCCTCGGCCATCCCGACAAGAGCCTGGTCGACAACATCGAGGATGTCGATACGGTCGTCGGCTGGCTGTCGGAATTTGCCCGCCCGCACGGCTTCGCGATCTCCGAGACCCAGTTCCAGGTCTTCATCCTCAACGCCTCCCGGCGGCTCTTCAGCGACCGCTTCTTCACCTCCAGCTTCCGCCCCGAGTTCTACACCCACCTCGGCGTCGAGTGGGTGACGAACAACGGCCCCGACGGGAAGGTGATGGAGAAGGGAACGCCGAACGGTCACGCGGTGGAAGTTTCGCCCTTGAAGCGCATCCTGCTGCGGGCCGCCCCGGAGCTGGCGCCGGAGTTGGCGCATGTCGTCAACGCGTTTGATCCGTGGGCCCGCGACCGCGCGGAATATTACTCGCTGGGATGGAAACCCCGCGCGGGAGCGGAGGGGGACGAGGCGTTTAAGTAGGAGTAAAAACCGATGCCAAAACAGCTTCTCTTTCTGATTCATGGGATCGGGGTTCACGAGACCGATTGGGCGGAGGAGGTCGACGGTCCCGTGAAGACCCTCCGGCAGGTGAGCCGACAGTATCCCTATTTTCAATCGAAGCCGCTCGAAGCGCGGGTCGAGTTCGTCCCGATCCACTACGATGAGATCTTTCAGGAGATCGCCTCAAAGTGCCAGCAGGACACGGCGCAGATCCAACAGCTCGATCCGACCGGCACCCTGACCGGGGCCCTTTCGTGGATGGCGTCGGCCGGGGAGAAGGAGAATAATTTCTTCTGGTCGCACGTCGCCGACATCGCCATGTACCGATTTTGCCCCGTCTACCGCGAGCGGGTTCGAAGCCATGTGATCGCGCAGATCGCCAAGCGGATCGAGGCGGCGTTCGACGCAGACGGCAGCGCCGCCTGCTCGGTCCTCGCCCACAGCATGGGGACGGCGGTGGCGCACGATTCCCTCCATCTTCTCGGAACGGTCCGGTGGGGAGACAAAACCAATGCGTTGAACCCTTCTCACTGGCGGTTTAATCACATTTTTATGGTCGCCAACACCAGCCGCTTTCTCCAGACCGAAGATCGGGAGATGAAGAAGGTCTATGAGTCGATCGTCCGGCCGGGGCCGGTCGAAGATCCCGGCTCCTACTGCGCCACTTACTGGAACATGCGGCATGAGGCCGATCCGGTCCCCTTTCCCCGAATGTTCGATCCGGTCGGCTGGAAAAACTATTCTGCCGTCCCGATCCGCCACTACTACGATCCGAACGTCCACAGCTTAAGCCACTATCTCCTGAACCCCCGCGTCCACATTCCGATCTTGAGGAAGCTGACCACCCCCAAGTCGGTCACGCCGGAGGAGGAGATCGCCGCGATCAATCCCGACCGCTTCCCCCAATTCGGCGGGAAGTTTACCGTCATTCAAAAGGCAAAGGAGCTGGCCGTCCGGTTGGAAGCGCTCAAGACCGCTCTCGGGGATGATCCGTCGCCGGCCCACTGGATCAAATCGCTTGTCCAGTTTTACGGCGCGATGGATGCCGCCCGATGAAGCGCCTACTCCTGACGATCGTCCTTCTCCTTCTTGCCCGGCCGGCGCTCGCCCTCGACCCCTACGAATGGACGCCGAAGCCGGACGACCCACGCGCCTTTGAGCAGGCGCTGAACCGGTATCGGCAGCCGCTGGCGGCCTACGACTACCCGACCGTCTTTCGGGGGCTTCAGAAGGATCTGGAATCTTCTCCCCTCTGGGGAAAGACGGAGCCGGCGTACCAACGTCTCCTCGAAGCTCTCCGGGTATTGAATGAACGCTTCTCCCACTTCGAGGCCAACCTGGCGGCAGCCGATAAAAAGGGGGAGACCCTCGACACCTTTCTCGCCCGCACCCCGACCGGTCTTTTTCAATTCCCCTGTCCGGACGGGGTCTGTTTCTCAGGAAAGGGGTATGCTCTCCCCTACCAGGAGATCGAGGCCCTCCCCGACCCACAAGCCGAAGACCTCCTTTTTCGGATCGACACGGTCAGTCGCCTTCTGACCCACTTCAAAAAGCCGGCGATCGAGCAGACGGTGGCGGCGATCGAAAACGCCAAGGACCGCTGGGAGATCTACATGCGGGAGGGAATGTCGCAATTTCCGTGGGAGGCGGCCTTCAACAGCGCGACGATCGGCGCCGACAATATTCAGTACCCGCCGATGCGGCAGTGGATCCTCCTTCATCCCGAACTGGGGGTCGAGATCGGCACGAAGAGCTTCAAAGAAGTGACCGCCAAAGAGAGCCTGGCGATCGAGCTCTTGGGCCATGTCTGGTACCACTGGCGGAATCTCGACAAGCCGGAAGCGGGGCTCCGCTGGGGAGGGATTTCCGCCGCCGTCTCGCTTCGCGACGACCTTCGCCCGGGGATCGGATTCATCGCACACTGGGGCCGATTCGTGACCCTCGGCGTCACCTGGCACGACGCCAACGAAGACGGCCGCTGGTTCAACGACGCCCCTTTCATCATGATGGGGATCGACCTCTTCCGCTTCGCCGACGACAGGGTGCCGGCCTACCAGAAGAAGTGGGAACGGGCGATTGAAGTCAGGGAGCGGCTTTTCGAGTCGCGATGATAATATCCCGCTGAAGCGGCCGCTTGATGCGGTCAGGCTTCCCTTTTGACCCCGGCTTGATTATCATAGGGACATCTCTTTTCTGAGGGATCGACGATGCCGGAGAAAAAACCGAAGAAGCCGCGCGCGCCGGGCGCCGTCCGGAAGCGGCGGAAGCCGGCGGGGGTTTCGGTGGGGTTGAGCGCGACCGAGCTGCTCGCCGCGAAGCCGCCGGGAGAGGCGATCGCGCTCCATCAGCAGATCGAAGCCGACGGCGGGAAGGTCCTGTCGATCTACCGGGAGCCCTACGGCGGCCATTGGCTGGTGATGGCGGCCCTTCCGATCGACAAAGTGGAACCGACCCCCTATCAGCGCAACCTCTCCGAGATGCATGTCCGCAAGCTGGAGCGGGTCATCGGAAAGATCGGCCGCTTCTTGGACCCGATCATCGCCGTCCGGATCGACAAAGAAGGCGCCACCAAATACTGGACGCCGAACGGGCACCATCGGCTCTCGGCGATGCGGACCCTCGGCGCCAAGAGCATCATCGCGATCGTCGCGCCGGAGGCGTCGGTCGCCTATCAGATCCTGGCGCTGAACACCGAGAAGGCGCACAATCTCCGCGAGCGGGCGCTGGAAGTGGTGAGGATGTACCGGGAGCTGGCCGGCCTCGGTAACGCCACGGAAGAAACCTATCAGCTCGAATTTGAAGAAGCGGCCCTGATCACCCTCGGCTTCTGCTACGAAGCGCGCCCGCGCTTCTCCGGCGGGGCCTATCACCCGATCCTGCGGCGCGTCGATACCTTCATCAAAAAGCCGATCGGCGATGCGACGGCGCTCCGACAAGAGCGGGCCGACGCCCTGCTCCGATTGGATGAAACCGTCAGCAGCCAGGTCGAACTTCTAAAAACCCGCGGCCTCACCAGCCCTTATCTGCGCAGCTTTGTCGTGGCAAGAATCAACCCGATCCGATTCCGGCCCAAGGACGCCGAGCCGCTTTCATTCAACGAAACGCTGGAGCGGATGAACAAGGCGCTGGCGAAGTTTAATCCGGAGAAGATTAAGATGGAAGATCTGGCAAAGACGGGTGGGGTGGTGGAGGAGACAGAATAAACTATTACGAACCATTTGGCACATAAATTACTGCTATGTCAACAGAAGCTGAATTAGAAAAAGAATTTATAGAAAGAATGGCAACACTTGAATCTCGGTTACATCTTCCGGAAAAGTTTATTCAAAGGCTGCTCAGTGAAGGGGATGATTGGTCTTTCGTCATTAAGCTACATGCTCTCCTCGAATCTGCGGTGAGTCGTCTGCTAGCCATCTCTTCTGGTTTCGATAATGTTCTCGAGGTTTTCTCGCGGCTTGAACTCAGCGATACATCTGCTGGAAAACTTGCATTCGTGCGAGACATAGGATTGCTTGACGAAGATGAGCGGCGATTCATTCGCTCGCTTTCAGAACTTCGGAACAAACTTGTTCATGACATAAAAAATGTAAACTTCTCGTTTGACCGGTACATGGTTGATCTTGATGCAAACCAGATAAAATCTTTTGTAAAATGTTTTGCGTACAACCTACCAGAACAGATCGAAATTGAGGGAACCACTTTTACTAAAACTGACCTCGTAAAAAAAATGCCCCGAAGGACGGTTTATCTCCATGCTTGTGTAATATTGGGAAAAACATATCGCCACTACGAAGAGGCCGAAATCAATAAAATATTGAGAAAGGCAAAGCCGTTTCAGAATTGCTCCTAGCTTTAGATTGTTCGAAGAGTATAATTAACATTCAGAAACTGATAATTGCTAATTTAAAGAAGAAATTAAATTGAGATCCGGCCTAAAACCGATTCGACATTTATCCAGGATTTTTATTATTTGTGTAAGAACAACAAGGACCAAGGGGTCTACCAAGGGGTCAAATCTGCTCTTGACTCATCCTGCACCGCATAAGAGAGCATCGTTATGGCCGATCTTTAAGCTAGAATAAGAAGCAGCGACAAACATTGGCAATCGACGAAATTCTCTGCTATAGTTGTTTCGTCATTTCAAAGCAATGAGGATTTTCATGAAAGCAAAAGTGACCAAAGAAGGGGTTGTCATACCAAAAAGACTTCTGAAGGATGTAGACGAAGTCGAAATTAAGAAAAAGGATGATGTAATCCTGGTCGTTCCTACGGCTAAAGAGGACCCCATCCTGAAAATGGGAACGCATCCGATTGTCTGTGAAACACCCGATGCATCCGAACACCCTGACAAATATCTCTACTGACCAATAGAATGAGGCCTCTCCTACTCGACACCAGTTATCTGATTGCCCTGGAAGTCGCGGACGATCAAAATCATATTGTCGCAGCCGAGCATTGGGGAAAACTCACCAAATCCCTCCCTCCGCTCATCACGACTTCCTATGTTTTCGATGAGATTGTGACCTTCTTTAACAACCGGAACCATCACTCAAAAGCAGTGGAGATCGGAAACACACTCTTGCAGAGTCCTTCTATCGAGCTGATTCATATTGACCCACCTTTATTGCATGAAGGATGGCGTTATCTCCAGAAACACCGTGACAAAACATACTCCCTGACCGACTGCATTTCTTTTGTCGTCATGAAGCAGCGCGGAATCAAAACAGCGCTGACCTTCGACAAACATTTCAAGCAAGCGGGATTCGGAACACTACCCTAACAACCGTTCATGTCCTTGCCACCTTTACAAACAAGGGGTCTGACAAGGGGGATTGATCTCAATCGCCCCAGCATGCTATACCATGGCTCAATCCACTGAGGTAACCGCTTTTCCAACGATTCGCATGGCTGGTAGCCATCGAAAATGAACACCCGCCCCAACAAAGCAAAACAACTCTCCTTGCCGATCCTCGATTTTTCAGAGGCCGTCAACCGGCTTGCGCAAAGCAGCGTCGAAGAGCGCGGCGCGGTCTTCACGAAGCGCGTTGTCGTTGAGTTTATCCTCGATCTGGCCGGGTACACGATCGATCGACCCTTACACCGGTTCCGGCTCCTCGAACCTTCGTTTGGGGATGGAAGCTTTCTTCTGGTCGTTGTGGAGCGGCTGTTGATCGCCTATACAAAGCAGGCTTCGGACCGCGCCAGGATCGTCGAAGAGCTCTCGGACGCGATCCGGGCCGTCGAGGTGCACCGCGATAGCATAGAAAATACCCGGACCAAACTCCGCGATCTGTTTCGGACACATGGAATTTCCAGAACGGACGCGCAGAGACTCCTTGCGGCGTGGTTCATCGAAGGCGACTTCCTCCTGGTTGATCTTCCCCACTCCTTCACGCATGCCGTCGGAAACCCTCCCTATGTGCGCCAGGAGTTGATCCCCGACGCGCTGCTGGCGGAGTACAGGACGCAGTACGATACGATCTACGACCGGGCCGATTTGTACGTCCCTTTTATTGAGCGGTGTTTGACCGGCCTCGAACCGGGGGGATCGCTCGGCTTCATCTGCGCGGACCGGTGGATGAAAAATAAATATGGTGGACCGCTTCGAGCAATGGTGGCGGACGATTACCATTTGGCCTACTACGTCGATATGGTCGATACCCCCGCCTTCGATTCTGAGGTGAGCGCATACCCGGCCATCACGATCATCAGGCGGGAGAAACCTGGACCGACCCGGATTGCTCACCGTCCCCAAATTGACCCGGAAGCCCTCTCAACGCTTGCCCAAGCGATGCAGGCCGACACCCTCCCCGAGGGAAGCGGCGTGTTAGAGACGGTGGTGGTCGCTCAGGACCAAGCGCCCTGGATACTCCATTCGTTTGACCAGTTGGCAGTCATCCGCCGGCTTGAAACGGAATTCCCCATTCTTGAGGAGGCCGGGTGCAAGGTCGGAATCGGAGTCGCGACAGGGGCCGATGCGGTGTTCATCGGGCCGTTCGAAAGCCTCGACGTGGAGCCGAGCCGGAAGTTGCCCCTGGTTATGACGAAGGACATCGAGGATGGAACCGTCCGATGGCGGGGTTTTGGCGTCATCAACCCGTTTGAAGAAGACGGCAGCCTCGTTCATCTTGCGGACTATCCTAAGCTTGCACAGCACTTCAAACGCCACGCCGAAGCGATCCGCAACCGCAACTGTGCGAAGAAAAACCCCAAAGGCTGGTATCGGACCATTGATCGCATTTACCCGGACCTGACCCGCCGCCCCAAACTCCTAATTCCCGACATCAAAGGCGAGGCCCATATCGTATATGAAGACGGACACCTCTACCCGCATCACAACCTCTGCTTCATTACAACAGAGGAGTGGGACTTGAAAGCCCTTCAGGCCGTGCTCCGCTCCGGTATTGCAAAACTGTTCGTGTCGCTTTACTCAACCCAAATGCGCGGAGGCTATTTAAGATTCCAGGCCCAATACTTACGTCGGATCAGACTCCCTCGATGGAACGATATTCCTGAAACAATCCGCAAAGCGCTTGTGGATGCGGCCAATACAGGGGATGTTGAGGCATGCAACCACGCTGCATTTAATTTGTACCGGCTCACCCCCGTGGAGCAAGCGACCATGGGAAGTAACGCCAACGAGGATCGCTAGTGGGCATTGACTTAGCCGATTACCAAACCAAAGCGAGAGAGGCTGTAAAAGCATTCTGGGGCAACCGCGAAGCCGCGCGCCAGAAACAAATTGAGAGCGGTAAAACAGACCAGGGTGAACGCGCCGGCGTTACGGCCGGGAAGAACATGGACGGCTTCTTGGCTTTAATGAAGGAGATTGTACGGCGGAATGATCTCGTGGATGCGGAAATCTGCTTGCAGCGGCAACTTCTCACGCTTCCCGGTTATTTCCGCCCGACGAAACTATGGGACATGCTCGTGATGAACAACGGCCGGCTTGTGGCAGCGATGGAGATGAAGAGCCAGGTGGGGCCGTCGTTCGGAAACAACTTCAATAATCGGACCGAAGAGGCGATCGGAACAGCCGTTGACCTGCGGACCGCCTATCGTGAAGGCGCATTTGGAGAGAGCCCACGCCCGTTCGTAGGCTGGTTAATGCTCGTTGAAGATTGTGCCGTCTCCAGAACCCCGGTCCGAGATAAATCTCCCCACTTCCCTGTGTTGGAAGAATTTAACAGCGCATCCTATGCCGATCGGTACAATATTCTTTGTCGGAAGCTCGTCCAGGAGCAGCTATACACAACCTCTTCCGTCCTTTTGTCACCACGTTCCTCCGTCAATACTGGAGACTACTCAGAGCTATCTGAGATGACGGGCTTAAAGACCTTTGTCACGACTCTCGCCGGGCATGTGGCTGCGGAAGCGGCAAGGGCGGATAGTTAAAAATAAACGGCAGAACCTGATATTCCCCCGCCCGCACACCGAGACCTCCTCGAATGCCGACCTAATCTCCCCTTCCTTCAAGCCACGCTCGCAATTTCCTCAAAAGCAAACCCGCCAGTTCCTCGGTCAGCCTCTCCTTTCATACAGAAAAGCCCCTGTCGATCTATCGAATGAGATCAATATCCCTAAATAATCTTGAGAGTCCGTTTTTCTTAAAGAGTAGCATGTCCATAGATTGTGAAGTGCCTCCCCTACAAAACCCCCCTTTCGGGGGAGGGCGCACAGAGGTTGGATCTGGTAGACTGAGGTTGCTGCTGGAACGTTGAGGAGATCGGTTTTTCTCCCGCAAAGAGAGGAGTTCACAAACATGACCCATCCCATCCATCCAATGTTGGTCCACTTTCCAATCGCCCTTTTATTTGTATCGGTTCTCTTTGATCTCATCTTTTTCTATACCGGACGGGAAGAGTTTAAAAAGGGGGGCTTCTGGCTGCTGATCCTCGGCTGGGTGGCGGGGTTGGCCGCGACCCTCTCCGGAACTTGGAGCGAGGACATCGTCGAGAAGGCCGGGGTTCCGAAAGCGGCCATCGAGCTGCACGAAACCTTCGCGTTCTCGACGCTTGCGCTCTTTGCCGGCTTGATGCTGGTTCGCTTTTGGATTAGAAACCGCTGGTCTTCCCGGGACCGGCTTCTCTATGCAGGAATGGCGATGATCGGGCTCGCGCTTCTGGCCACGACCGGATTCTGGGGAGGCGATTTGGTCTATCGCTACGGGGCAGGGGTTCAACCCAATGCGCTGAATGCGCCGGCCGTGATTTCAGCGCCGAGTGTGGAGAATGGAAAAACAGGCGGGTAGGCCTCTTCCCGCTCTAAGAGAGAATCCAGCGCGCCGGGTTGCCTTCTCGCGCCATCTTCGCCGGCTCCGTCGGATTTTTCTTTTCGTCTCCAAAAAGCCCGTAGCCGCTCGGGTCGAACCGCCCGATCGTGCAGCCTTGGAAGATCCGGTCGTCAGGCCGATCTGCCCAACCTCACCCTCTCCCTTCTTTTCACGCCGGCCTCCCCGCCCCATCGTAGATCCGCGCCTTGCGGGTGTGCGATAATTCAGGAGACAATCGGTGATCAAACAAGATGGCGTCATTGAGATGGAAGAGGAGGGTAGAGGGTAATCGATGGAACGCTTCTTAAACAGGTACTCCCCCTATGTTTATGCCCTTCTGCGGATCATCGCCGGGTTGATGTTCGCGCTGCATGGCGCGCAGAAACTCTTCGGTTGGCCGGGAGATAAACCGGCGGTGGCGATCGCATCTCTGATGGGTCTGGCCGGGCTGATCGAGGCGATCGGCGGGTTGATGATTGCGCTCGGCCTGCTGGCCGGTTGGGCGGCCTTCATCGCCAGCGGGGAGATGGCCGTCGCCTACTTTATGGCCCACGCGCCGCACAGCTTCTTCCCCACCCTCAATCAAGGCGAGGTGCCGGTGCTCTACTGTTTTCTCTTTCTCTATATTGCGACACAAGGATCGGGGGTGTGGAGCGTCGATGCGTTGAGAGGTCGGGAAGACGCCACCTCACAATGAATCTGTTCGAAACTAAATCAAACCTATTCGACGACACCGGCGGAGATATCGGAGGCGGCGATGCTCAGGCGGCCTTGGAGCTTCGACGGACGTTCGTCGCTTGCGGGCCCTTCAACCCCTGGGTCACATCAAACTCGACTTCTTCCGCTTCTTCGAGGGTCTGCTGATCGCCGCCGGCGATCGCGGTGAAGTGGACAAAAACATCCTCTCCATTCTCTTGCGAGATAAAACCATATCCCTTCTCACGGCTAAACCATTTTACACGTCCCTTTGCCATCGATTCCCCTCCTTACTGTTGAGCTGTCCACCGGACCGGCTTTTTTGGATCGGCGCTCAACCGCCGGATTGAAATCCGGGTATGGACAAACCCGCGTGGATATAATTTTAAAATAGCACTTCACGGGAGGCGGAATCAATAAACCAGGGAGACGGAAATATTTGAAAGGGATTGCACTCATGCTCAGGGAGGGAAGATATTATGTTCCGTACTCCTCTTGGTAATCCTCCATCGCCGCCTTGATCACCTGTTCCGCATGTTCACGGTTGTAGGTCGCTTCAATAGAAACATGGGAAGTCTTACCGGGAACGAGCTTGTACGTTTCGAAGTAATGCCGAAGCCGCTCCACAAGCACGCCGGGCAATTCAGAGATATCCTGAACATCGGACCAAAGATAGTCATTGTTGAGCACGGCGATGATCTTGTCGTCCGCTTCCCCGTCATCCAGCATGGGAAGCCCTCCCACCACCCGGGCCTTCAGGATGACGTCCGACCGGTTGATCGGCCGCTCGCTGAGGACACAGATATCCAAGGGATCGCGGTCGCCGATGGTGGCGTTTGGCATCAGCGCGCCGACGCGCCTGCCGCAGTAAGTGCGTGGAATAAATCCGTATAGGGTGGGCGGGAGTGCGGACGTCCGTTGAGGGCGGTCGACGTGCAAGTAGCCGGTGACCTTGTCCAACTCATACTTAACCGCGTCGAAAGGGGTGATCTCGATATACGCGTGGACCAAGGACGGCGCATCGGGGCCGACGTCGAGGCCGTGCCAGGGGTGAGGCCGCCATCGATAGAAAGGAGAAGGAAAAGACATAAGGCGCTCCAGTGTTGCCGGGAAATGAGAGGTGATCCGTATTGTCGCCGATCGGTATCGCTTCTATATCGATATGATCATGGATGGAAAGGAAACAAAATCACCTAAGGATCAGACATTTTAAATCGGTCTTTCTTCATCTCGGGTCCTTTTATAATCCAGTTATCCAGGTAAGTCAATGCGTTATTCTGAAGCGGCGTTTAAGAAGAAGGAACAGGAGCAACGGGAAGGAACCCAAAAACGCAAGGCCCCAGAGAAGTTCCCCCCCTCGAGACGAAGATTTCAGGGGGGGAATATCCCTCGCCGCAGGACATGAAACACCGTAAAGGAGGATTCTTTTTCCAAAAAAAGGATAACTTAACAAGTTAATGGAGATTATGCATTGATTTCTTCCGGCCCGTCACCGTAGATTAGAAATGTCACATTATTTTACAAAACCTTGGAGGATACCCACATGATGAAAAAGATATTCGGTTTGGTCGGTGCTTTTGTTCTGGTGATGGCCCTCGCCGGTGTTGGCCTTGCCAACCAAACAATCAGCGGGGAAATCGTGAAGATCGACGGCGAAATGGTCTCGGTGAAGGATAGCACCGGGAAGGTCCAGCAGATCCATGTCGATCCGAAAGCCACCAAGAAGACCGGTGAGTTGAAGGAAGGAGCCAAAGTAACGGCTCAGGTCGATGAAAAGGGTCATGCCAATTCGGTCGAGGTAAAGAGTTAGTGAGCGGAACCAAATAGAAAACCTCCTCCCTTACTTGCCAAGAGTAAGGGAGGACTTCAAATCGCATCTCGGCAGTCTCAAAGGCGAGGGCTGATCTGCCCCGCCCCAGACTGCCCCTTCTCGATTTTGAAAGCGGATCTCATCCTTATAAATGCAAGAAGAGAAGGCTGAGTGTGAGGTCAGCCTTCTCTTCTTCAGAACACAGAGAGCATTGCGGCTCCCTGCGTCGGTGCATCATCTGCGTTACTTCTGGCCGGCGCCGGCGTCAGGACTTGGCTGCATGCCCTGTGTTCCTCCCCCTTGCGGCCCCCCCTGTGCGCCGCTGTCCGGCTGAGCGCCCCCGAGATCAGAGCCCGGCTGTTGGCCTTTCGTTCCGGTGTCCGGCTGGCCGCCGCCGAGGTCGCCCTGCTTGTCCGGAGGGGCCTGCGTTCCGCCATTCGGCTTGCCAGCC
>JAHFEM010000255.1 GCA_023248505.1 Nitrospirota bacterium | reverse complement strand
GGGCTGCCCTTCAAACGTGTCCTCCGGCAGGAGGCGATGCTCCCACTCCGAAACTTTGTACCCGATCACATCACCATAGGAAAAATCGGTCCCGACAAAGCTGTCCTTCTTGTTCGAGGCGACCAGCCGTCGCACCTTCTTCAACGCGGGAAGATAGACCCAGATGTCGTCGTCTTTGTCCGAGTGCTCCACCAGCAGGGTGACCGTTCCTGCGACATCGGGCGGGGAGAGAAATCGGACCATCCGCATATTGTCGAGGCCGTTCGGTTGAAGTTTTGTCGTCCCGAAGGTCTTCCGGACCCGCTCCTGGCCGTTTTTGTTGACGAGGGTAAAGGTGGCATCGGAGACCGAATCGGCGACCTTGGCGACCACAAAATTTTTCTCCATGATCTGCTCCGCGGTCAGATCGGCGCTCCACCCCGCCGTCGGCAAAAGGCCGGTTCCGACGATCAGGAGGCCCGCGATGATCCCGGCGCTCGGAACCACCGCTTGTCGATGTTCCCTGAAGATGAAGCGGGGACGGAGGGTCAAGATCAGGCTCGGAAGGAGAATCAGCGCGCTTAAAGAGCTGATCAGCATCGCCGTCGCCGTCAAGATCCCGAACCAGATGTGGATATAGAAGCCCCACGACAAGAGCAGCACACCGTAGCCGCCGGCGACGGCCGAGGCGACGAAGAGGGTCGCTTTGCCGGCGGTCGTCAGGGCGGTTCGGACGGCGGTCGCCTCGTCCAGGCCGCGCGCCAGCTCCTCCCGGAGGCGATAGATGAGATAGATTGCATAATCGGCCCCGATTCCGACCGCCATCGCGGAGATGACCGACGTGGCGATGTTGAGGCGGATCCCGGTGAGGCCCATGAGACCGAAGTTCCCGAGGACCGCCAGGCTCAGCGGAACCAGGACCAAAAACCCTGCGATGAACGATCGGAAGACGAGCGAGGTGATCAGGAAGATCACCCCGCCGATCTGAAGGATATTCAGGATCTTCCCCTTGACCATCACGTCGTTCATCGCGGCCGCCACGGCGGTGCCGCCGCCGATCTGGATCCGGACGTTATTGCCGAACTGCTGGGGGAGAAAGGCATTGAGTTTCCCGATCAATTCCTGAAGGTAAGCGCTGCTGTCGGTTTTCAGGAAGACCCAGATATTGGCCGATTGATAACCGTAATCGACATAGCTGTCGAAATCGCCCGGCTCCCCCGACATCGAGTAGAGGAGGAGATACTGGGAGATGAGGTTCCGATCGTCGGGAATCAGATCATAGGCCGGATCGTCCCCATGCATCGACTTGTTCATCTTCTTGATAAAGTCGGCCAGCGAGAGGGTTTTCCCCACCTGGGGATCCCGCTCCAGATAGCGCTGGGTCGCCTCGATCCCTTTCAGCACCGCCGGCTCTTTCAATGTATCTTCCTTGTTTCCCTCCACGAGGAGATAGAGGGTGTTGGTTCCGCCGAGCCGGGCATTGAGCAGCCGGTCTTCCTTTTGAAAAGGAAGGTCTTTGAAGAAGTAGCTTTTATTCGAGTTGTCGACGGTGACCCGGAACGCCCCGATCGTCCAGATCACGAGGAGAAAGGCGAAGACGGCGATCACCCGCGGCCGGGCGGGCCCGATCACCCAGCCGGCCACCGTTCCGGTGATCCGGTCCCAAAATCGCTCCTCGCGCTCCCGGCGCGACTCTCTTTGCTTCGGGGGAGGAAGGAGTGAACGGAGCGCCGGAATAAAGGTCATCTCCAGCGCCAGGGCGCTTAAGATCCCGATGCCGGTAAAGACGCCGAAGGTCCGGATGACCGTCAGCTTAAAAACCAAAAGAGAAAAAAATCCGAGGGCCGCCACGATGCCGGCGGTGAGCATCACCGTCCCGATCCGGCTGATCGATTCGATCACCGCGGCCCTATTCGCTTCTTTCGGAGTGAGCGATGTTCCGGTGCGAAGGCGATGGTACTCCTCATAATAGCGTTTGAGAATCTGGACCGCATGTCCCGCGGCCACGGCGAGGATCAGAATCGGCGTGCTGGCGTTGAAGGCATCCATCGGAATGCCGGAGGCCCCCATGACTCCCACCCCCCAGACGACCGCGAGGAGGGCGGTCACCAGCGGAAGGACCAGTCCCTGAACGGATCGAAACGCCTCGTAATGGATGAGGCCGGTAATTAGGACCGCCAGGGGGAAGAGGAGCCCCATCCGCTCGGAATAATGCTCGAGCTGCGTCGCATAAACGGGCCATCCGCCGACCGCGATTTCAACGGAACCGTCCCGTTCCCGGTCCAGAATCGCCTGAACCTTCTCCATGATCCCATGATAGCCCTCCTTGGGATCTTTGTATTCGGCCATGATCGACGCGGTCCGCTCATCCCGGGAGATAATGGTGTTGAGGTAGACCGGATTGGCGCGCACCGCCTGCCGGAGCGTCTCCATTTCCTCGGGTGTCTGCGGCAGGGCCTCCATCAGCGGCCGGATCTCCATCCCCTCCGACGTTCCGAGAATGTTCTTCGCGCGCCGCGCCGAGAGACTGAGGGTGTTCTCCTGCAGGACCTCCGGCGTATCGGCGAGGGCGGCGGTGATCCGCTGCACCTTCGCGAGCAGGGCCGGCTGGTAGACGGTCCCCTCTTTCGGTGTAATGCCGATGATGACGACGTTCTTCGATCCGAACAGCTTTTCGACCCGGTTGGTCGCCTGAACGAAAGGATGCTCCTGGGGGAGATTGGTGTTCGGGTCGATCACCACCTTCAGGTGCTTGATCTGAAAGGCCAGCCCCCCCGTGATGAGCAGGGTCAGCGCAATGACCGTGATCCGGTGCCGGATAATCCATTCCGTGTAACGCCGCATTGGAATCTCCTTGTGATGTTCAATACTCAACGCAAAATCTTACCACAATCGACAAAATATCTTATAGGCCTAGATGCTCCCGTCCCCCTCCGACGGGATGAGATCTCCTTGAAGGGCCGAGCCGGTGAAATCCCGGAGGGTGGAAGATCCCTGCGGACTCAGCCCGGCCGGGAGGGAGCGCGGCTGCATCTCCTCGCCATATGTCGCCACCGCTGCTGTTTCAGGTAATCCCTCGCTTTGCCGATACGCGGAGGCCGCCTCGGCGCGGCTGAGGTTGATCCAGATCTCCGCGACCACGAGGTTGGCCGCGATGCCGATCCAGAACGAGGTCGCGAAGAACTCGGTCGACGGCTGACGGCTCAGATGGAGAAAGAGCGAGTACCAGACCCGGATCGAGTAGATGCCGAGTCCAAAAGCGTAGACCCGGATCATCCATTCTCGATGCTCGGCGAATCGCCGGCGGTAGATGCTCCGCAGACCCATTGCGACACAACCGAGGTAAATAAAGGTGTAAAAAACGGTGGGGACCTGCTCCCTGAACCCGACGTAGGGATGGCTGAAGGCGAAGATCATCCCGGAGGGGAGGAGAACGATGGTGAGGATCAGCACCATGCGGCCGTTGATCCGGTGAAACTTCGGATAGCGGCTCCGGATACTGGGGATGAACTGAACCGGCGCGAGGAGCATATAGGTCAGCCCCGGCAGCATGTGAAACATCCGCGCGATCGGATAGGTTCGGAAGTTCAGCCAGTGTTTGAAGAAATCTTCTCCGAAGAGGTTGATATTGACGGAGCGGACGACCGGGATGTCGCCCGTCGACCAGAACCCGTCGAGGATATGGTTCAGGGCGCCGGCGCTTCCGATCACCGTAATGAATAAGATAATCCCCCATCCATACTTCTCTAATTGTTTGGCCGCGATACTCATTGAAGACTCCTCTCTCTTGATGTCAGACGCTGTTCCGAACGTTCAGGCGGCGCCTCCGGCCAGCAATTCGGGAGCCGTTTTCAAAAACGGCATTCCCGGAATCGCGCCGGCGTGCCACTCCGCCAGCTTTTCCAGCTCGTCCGCCAGAAATTTCGACCGGCACAAACGGCGTTGAATTTTTCCACTGGAGGTTTTTGGAAGCGTCCCTGGGCGGATCAAAACCACCGCATAGAGTTCGAGCTCGTGCTGCCTTGCCACCGCCAGCCGGATGGCGCCGAGGACCTTTTCATCGGGCTTTTGGCGAAAATCGACCTCCTGGACCATCACCAGCCGCTCCTCGTCGCCCACCTCGATCGAAAAGGCGGCGCCACACCCTGCCCGAAGGATCGCCGCGCTTCGCCCCACGGTCAGCTCGATGTCTTGAGGATAGTGGTTCCGTCCCTGGATTACGATGAGGTCCTTCAGCCGGCCGGTCACGAAGAGGGCCCCCTCTCTCAGAAATCCCAAATCGCCGGTCCGGAGAAAAGGTCCCTCTCCGGTATCCGAGAGAAATGCCCGGAAGATTTCCTCCGTCTCCCTGGGACGGTTCCAATATCCCTTCGCAATGCTGGGGCCCTTGACCCAGATCTCACCGACCTCGTCCACGGAGCAACACCGGCCGCTCTCCGGATGGGCGATCGCAATCTGCTGCGCGTCCAAGGTCTCCCCGCAGCCGATGAAGGAGATCCCCTCCTCCAAAGCCGGAACGACCCGGTTTTGCTCCAACGCGCCTTTATCTAAATATTGCGTCGGCGGAGCGATTCCTTTCCCCCCCCCCGAGACGATCAATGACGCCTCGGCC
>JAHFEM010000254.1 GCA_023248505.1 Nitrospirota bacterium | reverse complement strand
AGTAGGTAGTCGGTGGTAATATTCAGAGCATCGGCGAGTCGGCGTAAATTGTCGAAGGACGGCTTGCGGGATCCGGTCTCAAAGTGAGAAATGGCGGATGGCTGGAGGCCGGTGCGCTTCGCCAGGCCTTCTTGGCTCAAATCCCGCAGTTCGCGTGCAGCCCGAAGGCGAGCGGGAAAAAGTTTAGTGGATGGGCTTGACTTTTCCATGACGACTCCGTATCATATAAAATGACGAGTTAGTAATATCAGCTCCTCATTTTTTTGCCGCTGGTATTGACGAATTCGTTTAGTCTAACATGACGAATTTAATTTAACAAGAGGAGAAAAATATGGCTCGTAATCCAAACACTGATGTGAACGGAAAACCGTTTGCACAAACGACGGTCGGCGCGGTCTGGAATAAGGGAAGGGTGATTGCCGGGTACGATTCGAATACATGGCGGCATGACATGTGCGGCAAAGTAATGAAGTGCTCTGACTACGGCAAAACAAGCTCTGAGTATGGCTGGGAGATCGATCACAGCAGGCCTGTTGCGAAGGGAGGTTCCGACGAGCTTTCGAACCTACAACCGCTTCAGTGGGAGGACAACCGCCGAAAAGGGGATACGTATCCCTGGAATTGCTCCTAAGGTATCTATGGGGAAGAGGTGACAGGAGCATGTCAACAGAGGTTCGAGAGGTAGACAGGGGCCAGAAGCGACCGCAGGAGAGGAGGACAGGGCCAACAGGAAGAAGCCGACGAAGTAATCGGCAAAAGGAAAATAGATAGTAAACATACGTCAAGGAGAATACATCATGTCTGAAAAACAAGCGGAAGTTGAACGGAAGCACGGGGTGCGGATTCACATTGATCAGAAGCCGTACGAATCGCCTAACCCGACGACGGGCGAAGCGATATACAAGCTTGGTAATATCCAGCCCGGCCTAGAACTTTATCGGGAAGTGCGCGGTGACAAAGAAGACCTGCCCATTCCAAACGGCCCGGAGACGGTCCATCTAAAACAGGACGAGCACTTCCACAGCGGCCCGGTTCAGAGCAAGGAAATCACGATCTTCGTGAATGGCCAAAAGAAAGTGGTCGAGACCAAAGAACTGTCATTCGCCCAAGTTGTCGCCCTGGCATTCAACCCTGTGCCAACGGGGCCGAACATTTTGTTTACGATCACCTATGAAAACGGCCCACACTCAAATCCGGAAGGCTCGTTGATGGAGAGCGGGACCGTCAAGATTAAGAAGGGGATGGTTTTCAATGTCACAGCTACCGATAAGTCGTAGCGCGGATTTAAAAAAACTGCGCGACGAGGGATATGACCTGGAAATCCGGTCCGGCTTTTTGCTGGTGAAGGATGTTCCGTATGTGAACTCCCGCAAGGAAGTGAAGCGTGGAATTCTGGTTTCAAAATTGATCTTGGCTGCCGACGAAACGGCGCGGCCAGATGACCACGTCGCCTACTTTGCGGGGGATCATCCCTGCCGCGAGGATGGAACGGAAATCGAGAAGATAAAAAATTCGAGTGGCGAGCGTGCCCTTGCTGAAGGGGTCGTGATCCAGCATTCATTTTCAGCAAAACCCAAGCCGAGCGACTTCTACGAAAATTACTACACCAAAGTGACGACATATGTTGCAATCGTGTCCGGTCCCGCCCAGGTGATCGATCCCACGGTCACGGCAAAAACCTTCCCGGTCATCGAGCCCGAGAAGGAGAAGGGGGAAACGCCATTCAACTATATCGATACCGCTTCGAGCAGGGCCGAGATCAACCTCGTCACAAAAAGGCTGGAGATCGGAAAGATTGCGATCGTGGGACTAGGGGGAACTGGATCTTACGTGCTGGATCTCGTCGCCAAGACACCTATAAAGGAAATCCACCTTTTTGACGGAGACACGTTCTTGCAGCACAACGCGTTCAGGTCACCGGGAGCTCCGTCGATCGATGATCTGAAGACGAAGCCACCCAAGGCGACCTATTTCAAGAACCTATACTCAAGGATGCACCGCGGCATTGTCGATCACGCTACTTATATCGACGCAGGTAATGTGGAGGAACTGCAAAAAATGGACTTCGTGTTTCTCTGTCTCGACCGTGGTGCCGCAAAGAAGATGATCATCGAAAGGCTGGAGCATTTTGATCTCCCGTTCGTCGACGTCGGCATGGGCATCAATGTTTCCGACAACTCCCTTGGCGGCATCCTGAGGGTCACGACCAGCACGCCAAAAGCGCGAGATCATCTGCGAAGCAGGATCTCCTTCTCGGAAGGTGATGGCGACAATGATTATGATCGCAACATTCAGGTCGCCGATCTCAACGCTCTGAACGCCGCGTTAGCCGTTATCAAGTGGAAGAAGCTCTTTGGTTTCTACCGCGATTTCAAATGTGAGAATAACGCCACGTATACCATCGATGGCAACCTGCTCCTCAATGAGGACCGGTGGTCATGAGACAGGAAATCATCCTCAAGCATGAATTCGTGGAGTTCATTCCCGACGATCTTAAAGAGGAGACTATTTATATATCAATTAGATTTGCGACCGCGTCCCACAAGTGTTGCTGCGGCTGCGGAGAAAAGGTCGTTACTCCGTTGAGGTCCACGGATTGGAAGCTCATTTTTGACGGCAAAACGATTTCGCTTGACCCCTCGATTGGAAATTGGAGCTTCAAATGCCAGTCTCACTATTGGATAAAGAATAACAGAGTTCGATGGGCTGCTCGATGGTCCAAAGAGGAGATCAATGCCGGAAGAACTTATGATCAGTCTGCGAAGGAAAGATCTTTCGACACAGCTGACAGCGGCAAGGCAGAACGGGGTTTTTGGCGGAAGCTCAGGAAGTGGTGGCTGTAGCCACGTGCATGAATGAAACTTCCGCATGCTGCGAAACCGAAGTTCAAGGCGTGACGGTGTCGCTAAATGAAATCCTCTCAACTTCTAGCAGGACCGGACGTTTCTCTGATCGTAGAGGCCGGTCGTGCGGGCAGATTCGTGGTTCGTTATCTGCATCGCTACCTCAAGTTTTCCTCTATTTCTTTAATTCTTTATTTTGAATCCTGCCCTACAATAAACTTAAAGGCCTGCTCAAATTTCCCCAGCATTTATCGTACAGTGCTTGATCACACCTTTTAAAAATCAATTATCAGATAGTTGATATCATGGTGAAGTAACGGTGGAGCAATTGTCAGTGATTGTTTTCCGTAATCCTTAAATCTCAGATTCCCTCAAGAGGCAAGATTTGTAGCTACTTCAGTAGGTGAACTCATGACTTCCTTTGACAGTGCTTGGACGGTCAAGTCTTAAATTTTACAGATTGCAGAATGTAAGCTGGAATCTGCTCTTCTTATTGCGTAGAAGCCGACTTCCACGCAGAAGATAGGTTTCTTTTCTGGGTGTTTTTTCTGTTTTGCTGAATCGAGGCCATGATCAGATCGGATGATTAGAGGCCGATATCGGATGAATATCGGATGATTCCATCATGCCGACCCAATTATTATTTTTAGGTCTAATAAAATAGCGTAGCGGAAATGTTACGGTGCGTAACCTTTCAGCTACGCGGCCGAAATTGTTTCGAAGCCTCTGATCTCATGGAGTAATAAATAACTGAAAGCAGACAGGTTATTGTCAGCGTGACATTTCTGCTAAACACAATAAAAGAATCTCCTCCGCACTGACGGACATCGGCATGTCTTTGGACAAATCAATTTATACACAACGGGGCGATTTTATTAAGGAAGTCTACGCTGTGATTCTACGGCGCTTCAAAAATACTTCTCCGGTACGAATGTTGCTCTATTAAGAAGCGACTATTCGGCCTTTGAGAGGATTACGTTTACCAAACACATGTAGGTCAGCCCTTTTGCGAAGCCTGGAGGAGTGATGATACGAAAATGCATGGGTGGTAGGGAAGTATTGACTTTTGCTTCAATCTTGTTTTTAATCAACCTTGGAATCGCCCTAGGTCAGGAATCGGAGAAACCACCAGAGAAAGTAGCTGAGGCTCAGATCAAAGATTCCGATATGAAAACAACCGGTTTATATAACGAACTTGAGTTGCTCACTCGTGAAGACGTCGTATTTTCCGTTTCAAAAAGATTTGAGGCTCTAAGGACCTCCCCAAATGCGGTATCCGCAATACCCTCCGACCATCTTTCGGCGCTTAGCTTCCGATACATTCCGCAGATCCTCCGGCTCTATCCTGGAATAGATGTTGTACAGATCACCCGAACAGAATTCTCTGTGAGCGTCAGAGGCTTCTCAAATAGGAGCAACTTCCGGCCGCGTGATGTACTGGTCCTGGTCGATGGTCGGACCGTATATGACGATTTTTCCGGAACGGTTGAGTGGGAGACACTCGATATTTTTCCACAAGACGTTGCCAAAATCGAAATCATCCGGGGCGCCGGATCAGCGATCTACGGCGCCAATGCCGCAAGAGGGGTAGTTAACATCATTACGAAGCCGCCGGCGGGTCTCCCTAGATTTGAGTTTGACACATCGATTGGAGCGGGTGAAGCTTTCCGAGAACGTATAGCCATGTCCGATTCAAAAGGGTCGTACAAATGGAAAATCACCGGAGGATTTGACCAGGCGAATATTTTTGACAA
>JAHFEM010000253.1 GCA_023248505.1 Nitrospirota bacterium | reverse complement strand
CAGCACAGCGCAACCAAATTGGATGGGTATGCCGCGCTTCAGGTCTATAGCAACGGGGGAAGGGCACAGGTGGTCGTCTCCGATAGTGGCGTTGGTATTTTGGAAACCATTCGTCCAACACTTCGATTGCCGCGTCATTCTAAGCTCTCCGATACAGATCTTGTCGTCGAGATTTTTCGACAGGGAATTTCCCGACATGGCGATTTACGTGGATGTGGGCTAAAAGGAAGTGCGGCGCAGGCGATCAAATTCAATGCAGAATTGGAGGTACGCCTTCCAACCTGTAGCGTCCGCCTTAGACCATCGTTAGATGGCTACAAACCGAATACCGCTCACTGTCGTTCGAATCTTCCTCTGATTTGGGGAACACATATTTGTTTTGATTTTTCACTTGACTGAAAGTTTATATTCTGCTTTAATGAAACCCGTGAAGCAGGATGCCGTATTGATCCGACTGAGAGATTTCATTCAAAGTGACAGTCCGTGGGGAAATGATCAAGGCCGCCTGCTATTTCCAAAATTACAGGAAGTCGTTGAAAAGAATCCGGCAGAATTAGTTTTTTCAATCTCTCTAAATGGGATTCAGAAAACAGATGTTTCTTTTCCCCGGGAAGGCGTCGTTCAGGTAGCTAAGTTTCATAGACGTTCACGGGGATTTTGCCTCGTTAACGTTCGCAATAAAGATTTGATCGATAATTGGGATGCTGCCGCTCTCAAGTTAAGTCAACCATTAACGATATGGGAGGGAGAAAAACGCCAGTTAATTGGTCCTGCACCGAGTGAAGGAGTGCGTGAGATGTTAGATTTTGTTCTTTCGGTACCCAAGACGACAACGAATGAAGTGGCGGCGGCGCTGGGAATAAAGATCTCCAACGCAAGTAACAAACTGAAGAAATTATGGGAGGACGGGTTTATTCTGCGCAGAGAGAGAACTGCCCCTACGGGTGGGGTTGAGCACGAATATTTTCGAATAAAGTAAAAAATTTTGACTCTGATTTATCTGCTTCACTGAAGCAGAGCTAAAACGGGGGTAAACATAAAATTGAAAGCCCAAATATATGATCGCTCCGGACCTGGATCTGGAGGGGTGGATGCCCTGGGTATTTTGGACAGCCGCAACCTGCCAGACGTCGATTTCTCCGCTCTTTGGGATGCCATCATTATCGAGGAGGAAATGAAGAGCCGACTTCTCTCTCAAGCGGTTCTCAATTTTACGTTGCGCCCCCAAGTTGATCGGGCGGAAATTCCCTTGCACGGAGTTATTCTTTTGGTCGGCTCGCCTGGAACTGGGAAAACCTCTCTGGCGCGTGGATTGGCCACTCGCGCGTCCGATGTCTTAAAAGGATTGGGGAACTTTCTTTATCTCGAAGTCGAGCCGCATACCTTGACGAGCGCAGCCCTTGGAAAGAGCCAGAAAGCAATTTCTGAGCTTCTCGGGAACACTATCTCCGAATTCGCATCGACCCGACCCGTTGTCGTCCTCCTCGACGAAGTCGAAACACTCGCTTCGGATCGGTCAAAAATGAGCCTCGAGGCAAATCCGATCGACGTTCACCGGGCGACCGATGCTGTTCTTGCCCAGTTAGATCAGCTGGCGATCAAACATACCAATTTATTATTCATCGCGACCAGCAATTTTCCTGAAGCAATTGACTCCGCCTTCCTATCGCGTGCGGATCTTATAATGACGATTGAGCTTCCTGGTCCGGAGGCCTGTCGGAAGATCCTTATAAGCTCCCTTGAGGCCCTTGGAAGATCATTTCCGGCGGTAAAGCAGGTCTCTTCTGACCCTATCTTTGAGGAAGCCGCGCGGCTTTGCCGAGGATTGGACGGACGACGAATTCGAAAGATCATTCCGACTGCGTGTACTTTCAGCAAACAGACAGCATTGGATCCAAATCGTTTGACGGCAAAAGATATTCTTCTCGCCGTTCAGCATGTACAGGAAGAAATGACAGCCCGAGGGAAGAAAAAATGACTGTGATTGCCAGAAAAATTGCCGCGACTCCAGCACGGTTGGCATCCGAGACCTGGAAGGTAATTGTTGATCTCTTGGCGCCTGATGAGGAAAGCGCGTCAAGGGGAGAGTTGTTGGACATTATCGGAGTGGCGAGCTCCTTGATCGCCGACGAAGCGATGGAAAGCGCGCCTCTGGTCGTATACGGTGCCGGTCCCCGTGTCCGAGTTTACTGCCTCTACGGAGAGGACGCAATTTCGGGAGAGAATTCAAATGAAGCCTCCCTTCCTGTCTCTCCAACACAAGGAGATTGGAAGATGTCTCTGCCCTGTCCTACCGAGGATCTCAATTGGGTCCAGTAGGCTTTGAAAAAGCATTCGAGTCGGATTACCGCTCGCGATCTTGCCGAGGCCGTCGAAAGCGAGGAGTCCGAAATTAAGCAGGCAACGTCACCTCTTGTCGACAAGGAGGCATTCTATCGTCCATGAGCACATTCGTTTCGGTTAGTACGTACACACAGGCGGTTACCCATGTGACCAATAATCTCCTGCGTTCTCTGAAGGAAATTATTGCGGGGAGCGGGCTGAGCCCGGAGGCACTGACCTCGGATTGGACAATCCTCGAGCGCGGGATCACCGCATGGCTTACAGGGGAATATCTCGAAGAGATTCATTTAGAAGTATTCAATCCCAAGACCGATCGTCTTATTGGCAGGTGGGATTTTGAAATCCACTACGGATTCTCCGGCGATGGGGCCTTCTGGGTTGACACCGAAGATATCCGTTATCACATCCAGAAAGCGGGAGTCTGGCCGGCACAGGCCAACTATCGCATTGTCGCTTCGACCAAGGCGGAACGACCAGATGTAGATGGGTGGTCCAAGACTTCTCTTCGCTCGACAGAGGGTTTCGTCAAGCAAAGCATCGGGACCACGATTAATGGCTCTGGTCTGAATTCCGGGACAGGTTATTGGAGGAGAGTATCGAAATGATCTCCGTGCAGGAAGCGTTCAAAAAATTCAGAAGCCGATTGGAATTGGCACCGAAGGAGCAGAAAGACGCCTCCAGGCGTCAGAAAGAGATACGGTCAGTGATCGACAAGGCCTTTGCCGTCGACCACGATTTCCTAACCGGCTCATATGCGCGCTCGACGAAGACAAAGCCTCTCAAAGACGTCGATATATTTTGTGTGCTGGCGGACAAAGAGCGTCACTACCGAAAAAAACCGCCATCCGAGTTGTTAAGCGCATTTGAGAAGGTTCTTGCAGAGAAATACGGCGAAGAGAATGTTTCACAGCAGCGCCGCTCCGTTACCGTAAGTTTTGGAGTCAAGGCGGTAGACGATGAGACCGATGGCCAGGTAATGAGTTTTGACGTAATTCCTGCTTTTGTTAAGGATGACCACTATGAAATTCCGGACACGGAAACTTCTTCAGGCTGGACGGAGACAAATCCACGGGTCCATGCGGAGAAGGCGGTTGCCGCACAGGAAGACTTCGCGGGAGAATGGAAAGGACTTGTCCGGATGATGAAAAAGTGGAATAACCAACAGGGAAAAACCATAAAGCCATCTTTCCTCATCGAGGTTATGGCGCTCAAAGTTTTAAATCCTCCGTTCGGCGGAGATTATCGTCGCGAAATGCAAGCCTTCTTCGCGACATTGGCCGATCGCATTCATGAGGACTGGTCCGACCCGGCCGGCCTGGGACCTCCTGTAAGCGACTTGATGGATCAGAAGAAACGTGATGTGGCTAAGGCAGCCCTGCTAAAGGCTGAGAGGCAGGCAGCGGAAGCCATTCTCCTTGAGCGCCAGGGAAATGTTGGGGGCTCTCTTAAAGCGTGGCGTGCGCTCTTCGGTCCCCTGTTTCCACTGTCTTGAAGAGATGAGAAAATAAATGGCAAATCAGGTTGCGGCGCGACTCAGCGGTGATGATTATCAACACCTCTATGCATGGCAGCTCGTACTCGAGCTTAAGATGCCGAGTAAGAACGTTCGTCTGGTTACTGTAGAGGATGCGCTCGCAGGATCCGTGGACGATGTCACCGTGCGTCACCAGGAAGGGACAAGTTCCCCGGATCAGTTTTTCCAAGTTAAATATCATGTCGATCAACGGGATGAATATTCAACAGGGAAGCTTATTGCCCATAAGGAAGGGGAAGCGAGCCTTTTAGAAAAATTTTGGCGTACTTGGAATCTCCTGCAGAAGCAAAATTCTGACCAGTCGATCGAACTTCATTTAGTTAGTAACTGGACCTGGGATGGGAAGGACAAACTTAGAAAATGTTTTGATGGACGAGATAACAGCGTCAATGAAGAATATTTTTTGGCTACACCGAATAGCAATATAGGGAAGCTAAGGGCGCTTTGGCAAACCGCATTGAAAGCAAAGGATGATGACTTCAAAGCTTTTATCAAATGTCTTCGTTTTAAGCTTGGTTTCGATTGTAGTAATGAGTTGGAACAGCGTGTCGCCGAACGCATGGAGTATCTTCGCCTTAAATCGGACCCTGCCGCCCTCTTAATTGCCGTAGGAATCGTGCGTAATTGGATCAAGTCCGGAAAACAGGAGTTAACAATTGAAGAGTTAGAGGTCACTCTCAGAAAGCATGACCTCTATCGAATAGAGAATAGTGAAAGATCGGTTACGGTTTACT
>JAHFEM010000252.1:3172-4617 GCA_023248505.1 Nitrospirota bacterium | reverse complement strand
ATCCCTTTATGTCGGGGCTGATCTACCGGATCGCCGATCGCTCTGTTTTCATCGCAACCCTCGAGGGGACATTGGTCGTCCGCAAGGTTTCGAACGAGGCGGGGGCCGACCTGATTCCACATCTCAAAGTCGGACAACGGTTCTTCACGCCGATGAAGGCCTTGGAAGAGGCGATGCAATACAGCGCGGAATACAACGCGGCCGGCCTGGTACAAGAACAGGGTGGGACACTGCATGTGACGGAGGAATAAAATGAGCGCGATGTTTGATCTGCTGAGAAAGGTCTACCCCCTTCGATTGGCTCCGGTGTCGGAAGACACCGACAAGGCGGCGGGGATCCTCCGCGGCGTCCTGCCGTTTCAAATCCACGAATACGCATCGGGCCTGGAGCACAACGGATGGACCGTTCCGCAAAAATGGAAGGCGGTTCGGGCCGAGATCAAGAAGAATGGAAAGACGATCTACGACGGAATGAAGCATCCGTTGGGGGTGATCGGCTACTCCACCTCTTTTACCGGGAAGGTCTCTCTGGAGGAGCTCAAGAAGCATCTCTACTATCACCCGGTCTTTCCGGAGGCGCTGGTCTATCACTGCGATTATTACTACAAGCCGTGGCGGCGGGATTGGGGGATGTCGATTCCGCATCAACTATACAAAGAGCTCGATCGGGGGGAATATGAGGTGGTGTTGGAGACCGTCGCCGAACCGGGGACGATGAAGGTCTTGGATTATTTTCTGGAAGGAGAGACGAAAGAGACCATTCTCTTCAACGCTCATGATTGCCACGCGGGGCAGGCGAACGACGACGTCTCCGGAATCGTCGTGACGGTGGAAATCATGAAGCGGTTGGCCCAGAGAAAGAAGAGAAGATACAGCTATCGGGCGATCATCGCGCCGGAGCACTTGGGGACCGTTTTCTATCTGGCGAATGTCCCGGAGAAGGTGGTGAAGACGTTCCGGGGAGGGATGTTCCTCGAAATGCTCGGCCATCAAAATCGATTCGCCTTGCAGAAATCGTTCACCGGAGAGAGCCTGATCGACAAAGCGGCGAAGGTCTATCTCACGCGCAACTTCTCCGACACCCATGAGGCCGATTTTAGGAAGGTGGTCGGAAACGACGAGACGGTTTGGGAGGCGCCCGGCTTCGAGATTCCCTTCATCTCGCTTTCTCGCGCCCATCCGATGTATCCGGAGTATCACTCCAGCCTCGATGACGAGCGGATTATCTTCGAGGATAAGTTGGAGGAAGCGGTCCAGACCGTCTTGGGGATTCTCGATATCCTCGAGACCGACACGACGCTGAAGCGCCACTTCAAGGGGCTGGTCGCCCTCAGCAACCCGAAGTATGATCTCTACATCTCGACCGCCGATCCGAGCATCCGTCCGACGGTGGCCGAAGATCAGAAAAAATGGAACTACCTGATGGATTGCCTCTGCCGGTATTT
>JAHFEM010000252.1:0-3162 GCA_023248505.1 Nitrospirota bacterium | reverse complement strand
AAAAGACGACCCTGCTCGATATCGCGATCAAACACGACATCGATTACGCCAAGCTCTATCAGTACGTCAAGAAGTACGAGGAAAAGGGGTTGGTTTCTTTTTTGGACAGGGCTTGAGACCGTGACCGATCAAGAGATCGTTCAAAATTTGCTCGACGGCGCGTCATTAAGGACCTTTATGGTCCCCGACGACGCCATGCCGTCCAACCGTCCCGAACATATCGAGACATATAACCTGCCGCATGTCATCCTCAAAGGAGATGCTTTTTGGGGCAAGTCTGAAACGACCCATCTGTTTCACGCTCCGGGATCGGAGGGAACGGGAGAGGTCTCCTTCGGCTATACCAATATCGGCCCTATTTTTTGCAGCTATAACCCCTTTACACATGGGGCGAGACTCATGAGCAAGAAGCGATACAAGAAGCATGAATGGGTCCTCAGAGATCATTTCAGATTGGTTTGGGATTCGGAGAAAGGGGAAGCGACGGAAGAGATCAAAAGGGAGATCGAATCGGCCTCCAAATTCAAGATCGCCATGCTCGATTCCGAGGAGATCTGGAACATCCATCCGGTCGATTTGCCGATGTATTATCCGAAGGAAGGATTGTTCGAATTCAAAACCGTCGCGGATCAATATCCGGCCTTCTTCCGGTATCCGGAGCAAACGGGAGAGCTTCTTCAACGATATCCCGACTTCTTCAGTCATCGTCCTGAGGACAATGAGCCCGGGTTCATTCGATTGAACGAATGTCAGCGGTTCTATTCTTTCTATTCCATCAGGTCCGACGGGAGCTATTATAATTTCTTCGACATTCCAAGAAAGACGGTCCAACGCTATCGGAGATTGAAGGTGTTCGCGGATGTCTCGAATCAATAAGCATTCTAAAGTGATTTCTCTGAGACGGAACTTTGAATTAGGCGGTTTTAGACTGATCAACTTTATTCATTTGGGCGTTGAGAGCGAGCAGGTTCGGCGGTGGCGAAATGATGAAGGGATCAGAAAGTGGATGTATTCCGACCATGTTATTTCCAAAAAGGAGCATCTTCGATTTATTGAGGGGTTGAAGAAGGATCGTAAAAACTATTTTTGGCGGGTCGAGGATCAGAGCGGTGGAATTGGCGTGATTTCCCTGAATAAGATCGACGTTAAAAATAAAAATGCTTACCTGGGAATCTACGCGAATCCCAATTGTCCCAAAAAAGGTGCAGGGGAGAATTGATCCATTTGTTGAAGCGGTTGTGTTTCGAGATCGCGAAGCTTCACTCCCTCCGATTGGAAGTGATCGACGGGAACGAGCGCGCCGTCCGGTTTTATCGCAAGGTGGGATTTCGGAAGGAAGGACAATTGAAAGAGTTCGTCTTGAAAGAGGGCCGATGGAGGGATGTGATCGTGATGGCGACGGTCGATCGAGGCGGGAGCGCGCCATGACCTCGTGGACGATCGGGCCAAAGCGGGTCGGGGAAGGAGCTCCCGTCTTTATCATCGCGGAGCTCTCCGCGAATCATTTGCAGAAGTTCGAACGGGCGGTGGAAACGATCAAGGCGATCCGGGAGGCCGGCGCCGACGCCGTCAAACTGCAGACCTACACCCCGGACACCCTCACCCTCGATTCAGACAACGATTGCTTTAAAATCAGGCAAGGAACGCAGTGGGACGGCAAGACCCTTTATCGGCTTTATCAGGAGGCGTATACCCCATGGGAGTGGCAGCCGAAATTGATGCGCGTGGCCGAGGAGCTGGGGCTGATCTGCTTCTCTTCTCCCTTCGACAAGACCGCCGTCGATTTCCTCGAGGAGATGAAGGTCCCGGCCTATAAAATCGCGTCGTTTGAGATCACCGACATTCCGTTGATCGCGTATGTCGCCGCGAAAGGGAAACCGGTCATTCTCTCCACCGGCATCGCGACCCTTTCCGAGATTGCGGAGGCGGTGAACACCTGCCGAAGCGTGGGGAACGACCGAATTGCATTATTAAAATGCACCTCCGCTTATCCGGCGCCGATCGAGGAGTCGAATCTCAAAACCATTCCCGATTTGCAGGGGCGATTTAAGGCGGTGGCCGGCTTATCCGATCATACCCCGGGGATCTCCGTTCCGATTGCCGCCGTCGCGTTGGGGGCGAAGATCGTCGAGAAGCATTTTATCTTGGATCGAAAGCGGGGAGGGCCCGACGCGGCGTTCTCTCTCGAACCGGAGGAGTTCAAGGCGATGGCGCAGGGGGTCAGAGAGGCCGAAGCGGCGCTCGGCTCGGTCCGGTATGAACTGTCGGAGAAACTTCAGAAGAGCAGGGAATTCGCGCGCTCCCTCTTCGTCGTGAAAGAGATCAAACCGGGGGAAACGTTTACCGAGGAAAACATCCGGTCGATTCGACCTGGTTTCGGCCTCGCCCCGAAATACCTTGGAGAAGTTCTTGGGAAAAAATCGAAGGTTCACATTCAAAGAGGAACGCCGCTGACCTGGGCGCTCGTCGAAGGGACATCAGATGACGACTGAATCGTATACGGCCAATTATCAATCGGGCCTCTCCTATCTTAAATTGAATTTAAAGGATCCGGCCAGAGAGACGTTAAAGAGGGCGCTTGCGCAAGTGTCCCAGGACGAGATGCGGGAGGACAACCCGGTCTATTTGGGGATCGTATCGACGCTCGCCCTTCTATCGCTGGAACAGGCCGACTTCGAAGGGGCCTGCCGATATGTCGACCAGGGGCTTTCAGTCAAAAAAAACCATCTCGACCTCCTTTTTCTCAAAGCGCTTCTCCTGATGGATCAAAAAAAATATGACGAGATGCTGGAGACGATTATCCATTATTTGCTGGCGAAGGGGAATGGAGACGAGGCGGTTTATGATTATCGATACGCCCACGAGGGGGCGTTAAAAGAGATCTATGAAAATCTTCTGCCCACCTCGTATCGGCTTGCGTTTCAGCAGACCGAGATTAAGGAACTCGTCCGGAAGTTGTATCCGGCCGCCCGGAATGATTGGCTCAAAAAGGCCCATGAGATCATGGACAAAACGGACGACCAACGGAATCACCAGGAGCATTGATGAGAAAGTTATTGTTTCCCATTGGCGAAAGAGATTATGAAACCACCCAAGGAAGGATCGGGCACTTGGTGAAGGGGTTGTCGAAAACGTTCCGGGTGGAGTTGATCACAAATTCCA
>JAHFEM010000251.1 GCA_023248505.1 Nitrospirota bacterium | reverse complement strand
GATTCAGCGCCGGCGTGCTGGGAAATTTGGGGGCTCCCCCGAACCCGCCGTTCTTGGTGTCGAAAATCCGGCCGAGGCTCTCCGCAGCCCCTTGCAGCAGATGGGGATCGATCTCCCGCTTGGCGGGGGCTTTGCTTCCCGAGAGCTCCCCCAAGGCTGTCTGGACCTGTTCGGCGGTTTTCATGATCTCGTCCTGTTTCTCGCGGTAAGTATTCGCGACAATCTCCAGCAGTTTCTGAAAGGCGGGGAGACCGTAGCGGTCTTCCGGGGGGAAATAGGTCCCGCCGTAGAAGGGAACCTTCCCGGGGGTGAGAAACATCGTCAGCGGCCATCCCCCGCCGCGGCGAATGAAGAATTGAACGGCATTCTGATAAATCTGGTCGAGATCGGGCCGCTCCTCGCGATCGACTTTGATATTGACGAAGTTCTCGTTCATCATCCGCGCGGTTTCTTCATCTTCGAACGACTCGTGTTCCATCACATGACACCAATGGCAGGCGGCGTACCCGATGGAAAGGAGGATCGGCTTGTTCTCCTTTTTGGCTTTCTCAAGAGCCTCCTCCCCCCAGGGATGCCAATCGACCGGGTTGTGCGCATGCTGGAGGAGGTAAGGGCTGGTCTCGTGAATGAGGCGATTGGTGTGCTTGTGCTGTTCCATCGGCCGTTCCTTTCTGTTCGAATGAGAATAAAGCCTATCTTGGGTCATCTTAAATCGACCGGGATGCGTTTGTAAATATGGAAATCGGGACCGGCCGAACCGTCTCAACAGTCCGCAGGGGGATCATGCAGATTCCAAGACGGTTCCCCTTCCTTGACAGGTTCTCAAACGTCGATTACCTTTTACTTTAAAACAGGGAGGGGCTGATGGATCACTCTGAAATCGAAGGGGAAACGCAGATCGGCACGTTGGGGGAGCTCGAATCTCAAAAGACGACTCCAGGAAAAGTCACTGTTGAACAGAAGATAAAGCCGGCGAAATCAGGCCAGCGCTCCAACCTGTTGCTGATGATTCCTGTTCTGCTGATGGTCTTCATTGCATTCGGCGGTTTGAATTATTTCAAGCTTCAGCGGGAGATTGAGGGGTTGGGCAAGATGATTCAAGGGCTGCGGGCAGAGACGGCGGCCAAGGGGCGCGCCGTCGCGACCTTGACGACGGAAATGAAAGCCCGCGAGGAGTCTCTTCAACAATCGCGCGCGGAGGCCAATCAATTCAAAGGGCAGGTGGAGACGATGCGGCTGGCGTTGATGGAAAGAGACGGCCAGGTCGCCCGGCTTCAGCAGACGGCCCGGTTTAGCGCGAAGCTCCCGAAGAAGATGCGGGATTTACAGTCGCAGCTGGTCCAGAAACAGATCGAGAATGCCTCGCTCCAGACCGCATTGACCAATCAATCGGAATGGCTCCGGCTTCTTTCGTCTCCGACGGCGCAGCTCGTCCGGATGTCCGGATCGAAAGAGGCGGGCTCGGCCGGGGCGCTTCTGCTCTTTGATTCGAAGATGCAGACGGCTGCTTTCAATGGGTTCAATCTGCCGAAGCTGCCGGCCGGAAAGATCTATCAACTTTGGACGATCGGGGAAACCCCGGTCAGCGCCGGACTCTTCCAGCCGTGGGGGGATCGAACGGCGGTCGTCAAAACCCCAAAGATCATTAATGCTGAAGGGGTGAAAGGGTTCTCCGTAACGATGGAGCCGGCGGGAGGAAAGTCGCAGCCGACCGGACCGGTTTATCTGCGGGGTGCGATTGCAGGCGTCTCTCCGTCTTAGTCCGACGGAACGCCGGCGGAACCCGGAGGTCAAGCGTTTTCTTTGCCAGGCTCCTGGGGGTCGTCCGCTTCATCCGCCCGATTTATCGTGAATTCACCGATCGCTCGCGGAGGGCCAGGGCTTTTTGAAGGGCCGATTCGATGGCGCTCTTCTTCCCGATTCCGCCGATGAATTGGATGAACTTTCCTTTTGAGAAGAGGGCGAGCGCCGGCAAACTGGAGATCTCATACTCCGCAGGAATCTGGTAGTTCTCCGTGACGTCCATCTTGTATATGGCGATCTCATCCCCTCTTTCTTCGGAGAGGCGGTCAAGCTCATAGAGCAAGGCTCTACAGTTTCGGCAGGTCGGCGACCAAAACTCCACCAAGACCGGCGTCGGGCTATTCTCGATTATCCGATCGAAATAATAGTCGGTCACTTCAGGAATCATCTTCTCGCGCCCCAACCATCAAACATTAAGTAGAAATTAACATTTTGCGATGTTATACTTCAACCGTTTTAAGTCCGCCGCCGAGACCGATCGCCGGCGCCTCGATTGGAATCAATTTAAAAAAGGATTCATATGGGTCTTAAAATCATCGGAATGAACGAGATGAATGCGATTTTCAGCGTGACCGACCGGCTCGGCATTTCGCGCGAAGCCATTGTCGTCCCGCTCGGCCCCGCTTCCCCCGGAGGGGTCCGCCGCCTCTCGAATGGAAAATTTGAGATCACCGTCGATGCCGATCAGCCGATCGAGGCCTGGCTGCAGGCCATGGAAAAGGATCTCGCCGTCTTTCTGGAGCCCTAACCGGTTGTTGAGAAATAGACCCGCGAATCTGCACGCCATGCCGAGAGACGCGTGAGTGCGAGTAAGCTTCGGGAGTGACGGAATAAGCGTTTTTCAGCACCCTGTTTAGCCTTCCACACCGCCTGTCCTTAGCGGCCGTTTCCCGCCAGGTTTAATTTCGTTTGGAAATATTTCTCCCCGGTCGAGGTCAGATACCAGCTCTTCATTCCCCGCTGTTTCTGATTTGTCTCCGCCAACCAGCCGTTTCGAGCGCAGCCGGCCAAGACGTCGGAGAGGTTCTTCGGTTTTTCGGCGCGGCACTTCGAAAGGGATTCGGCGATTTCCTGAATGGTGAACGTCTGGATCTTCTCCCCATGAAGAAGATGATAGGCAATGGTGATGACGGCATCGGTGTAGGCCTTCGGGTGCACGGCCGAGAAGAACTCGTTGATCGGGGGAAATGATTTCGGCGGCTGATCCAGGCGTGAAGCCTCCCTTCCTTCCGGTACGATTCCCTCTCGGAGCAACTCCTTCAGAATCACCTGGAAGGCGATCCCGCGATACGGCTCATCTAATCCCTGAACGCAGTCGAGCGCTTGCTGCACGCGTTCCTTGATCAAATCGTTTTCCACGGACGGTCCTCTCTATGAAGTTCAAGCTATTATATCTGAAATTTAAAGCAAAAATAAACAAACAATACTAGCTTTCTCTCGTTTTCCGGACTAGCCGTCTACCCCTTCCGGAGTATCCGGGATGTTTCTACTCCTTTTGGATTAAACACCGTGACGGAATTGACCCGCCGGACTGAATCATTCTAGGATGAAGCTAGGATGAAAAAGAGCCAGCTTGCCGTCTATCAAAAGAAGCGGAACTTTAATAAAACACCGGAGCCGAGCGGGTCTCCAGCGCCCGATCGCCGATTTTTCAAAGGCAATCGTTTCTCGATCCAAGAGCACCATGCGCGGCGGCTTCATTACGATCTCCGTCTGGAGATGAACGGCGTGCTCAAATCGTGGGCCATCCCGAAGGGGCTGCCCGCGTCGGAGCAGGAACGGCGTTTGGCGGTCCGAACGGAGGACCACCCGATCGACTATCTCGATTTCGAGGGGGTGATCCCGGAGGGAAACTACGGCGCCGGAGAGGTGGTCCTCTGGGAGATCGGCACCTATCGAATTGTCTCCGGCGATCTGGACAAAGGGAAGCTGACCTTCGTCCTTTCGGGCCGCCGGCGCCATGGCCGATATACGCTGGTTCGAACGGAGCGAAAAAAGGAGAAGGGAGCCTGGCTGATGATGAAGAGCGGATCGCCCCTTCCGGAGGGGAACGATCCGCTCCCTTCCCTCTTTGTGCCGATGCGGGCCTCTCTCGGCGATGCGCTGTTTTCCGATCCCGGCTGGATCTTTGAGGAGAAGTGGGACGGCGTTCGCGCGCTGGCGAGGCTCGCCCGAGAAGGGAAAGAGATTCGAGCCGATCTCTGGGGCAGAAATCTCTCCCGCTTTGAAGCGCAATACCCGGAAGTCGTCGAAGGGCTGCGTGATCTGATCGCGGCGAATCGATCGATCCGCTCCCTGATCCTCGATGGAGAGGTGGTGGCGTCGGATGAAACGGGTCAGCCGTCCTTTCTGCGGCTTCAGCGCCGGATGCATCTGACCGATTCTCACGAGATCGGGGCGGCGCGGAAGGAAGTGCCGGTGACGTATCTTCTTTTTGATCTCCTTTATATCAACGGAAAGTCGCTGATCGATGCTCCCCTAATTTATCGGCGGGAGCTCCTCGATTCCCTCTCGCTGCCTCGCGGGCCGCTCGCATTGAGCCCTCTCTATGAGGACGGCGCTGCCCTATTCGCGCAGCTTCGTGAGACGGGAGGAGAGGGGGTCGTCGCCAAGCGAAAAGAGGCCGGTTATTTTCCAGGGAGACGGAGTCGAGAGTGGATCAAGTTTAAACTCGTCCAAGAGCTCGATTGCGTCGTGGCCGGTTGGACCGAGGGGCGGGGAAACCGATCGCATACGATCGGGGCCCTTCTTCTCGGCCTCTACGAAGGGGAGGCGCTCCAATATATCTCCCATACCGGAAGCGGGTTTGATGCGGAAATG
>JAHFEM010000250.1 GCA_023248505.1 Nitrospirota bacterium | reverse complement strand
CCAGTCTAACTTCTTCTGGAAACCGGGTCTGTGTGTATCTTTACATTCGAAGAGATCGAAACCCCTTTTTTCAAGCTTCGAGATCAGGGACCATCCTTCTAGCATCCGAAGCCTTTTTCTGATAACCTGTCTCGTACCCCAACCGCATGGACCTTCAACCGGCCCGATGGACCTAAAACAACCTCAAAACCCTTTTTGGCCGCCGATCGCAAATGGATATCAAGACATCGGCTGCCTGCTGATCTCCTGCCCCGATCGGCCGGGGATCGTGGCCGCGGTATCGCGTTTTCTCTTTGAGCAGGGGGCCAACATCATCGACTCCGACCAACACTCGACCGATCCGACCGGCGGAACTTTTTTCATGCGGGTGGAATTTCAGCTTCCGGAGCTCATAAAATGCGGCGCGGCGCTGGAGCGGGCCTTCGCTCAGATCGCGGCCCCCTTCACCATGGCGTGGCGGCTGGCGTATGCAGGCCGGGTCAAACGGCTCGCCCTTTTCGTCTCCAAGGGGGAGCATGCCCTCTTCGAGCTGCTCTGGCGGCGCCGGGCGGGCGATCTTCGAGCCGAGATCGCCATGGTCATTTCGAATCATCCCGATCTGGAGCGGACCGTGGCCGCTTGGGAAATCCCGTTCCACTATATCCCGGTGGAGAAAAACAAGAAACAGGAAGCGGAGGCGAAGCAGCTGGCGCTGATGGAGGGAAAGATCGATCTGGTGGTGCTCGCGCGCTACATGCAGATCATCAGCCCCGATTTCATCCGGCATTATCCCAACCGGATCATCAACATCCACCACAGCTTCCTCCCGGCCTTCGTCGGCGCCGACCCCTACTCCCGGGCCTACGAGCGGGGGGTGAAACTCATCGGCGCCACCGCCCACTATGTCACCGAGGCGCTGGATGCGGGGCCGATTATCGAGCAAGATGTGCAGCGGGTCGATCATCGCCAGGGGGTCGAAGATCTCCGGCGGATCGGCCGCTACGTCGAGCGGATGGTCCTCGCCCGCGCCGTCTCCTGGCACGTCGAAGACCGGGTCCTCGTCCACGGAAATAAAACGGTCGTATTTTCATAAACCAAAAATTTGAATAAGGCTTTGCCCCAAGCCCCACCGCGGGGGCCGCATGCCCGGCAGCTATTTAGATGTGGGGCCGGCGCTGGAAGAAGCTGGTTGATTTTCGATCTTCACACCAGGTGCGCCTTGCCCCACACCCAAGGCTTCCCCGTGCAGCGGGGTTACACCCCTGCACCCCTACGGTCGGACTCGGCGCGACCGCGCGAGGGCTGCGCGGATCGCCCCTCAGACAGTGCGACCTAATTCGGTAGATGGAACGTTTTGATTGGCAGTGGGCCTCTGCGTCCGACCCGGGGTCCCCAAAGAGCCTGCTCTTTGGGTGGGCCCCACCCATCCCCCAGTGGGTCCCTTCCGCTGCGGGCGCAGAAGCCCACAGATGCAAAATAAGAACAAAGAACAAAAGAGAGAAGAGCCTGCGCGTCGTGGACGTCCTATGTCCCTGATCCTACCGCGTTACTCCTATCCAGACGTATTATCGACCTTACAAGGTCACGATTGTCCGAAGCACAATCCACGGTGCCCTTCCGTGCGTTGTGCAAGTTGTGACCGTGGGGCGCAGGGGCGCAGCCCCGCTGCCTGGGGAAGCCGAAGGGGCTGTGGCAAGACGGCCCCGCGGTGGGGTTTGGGGCAACGCCCCATTCCAATTCAATCGAATCTAAAAATAAAAAAAAAGCTTCCCCCCACGACTTCAGGCACTCCCGATTTATCTCCCCCTTATTTTTCACTTTCTCTCAACGCTTGCAAACACCCCCGCTCCCAGTCTACAATCACCCTCATCCAAACCCTCAAATGAAAGGGGCCATCGATGCTCTTCGGTATGCTCCTGAATATTGTGATTCTGGTGTTGGTCGTCTGGGGCATGTTCTGGGTGATCAAGCGGAGCTAAGCGGTTCCACTCCCGACCGACCTTTCCCGCCTCAAATAAAAACCCGCCAGAATCGGCGGGTTTGAGAATCGGTGAAGCCGCGTTGTTCGTTCGCAGCCGACCGGAGGGATAGAGGGGAGGGGCCGGCTTTCCGGAGAGAATGAATTTCCGGAGAAGCGAAGCCGGCCCCTTCAATGAGGTAAGCGAGGAGGGAGAAGAAGGCTAGAAGTAAAACATCAGGGCCCCTGTTGCGACCCAGCCGTCGGCCGATCGGTCTTCATCGAGATGGGTGGTTCCCTCTTCACCGAACTCCGAATCCATGAAGATATATCGAACGTCGGCGTTCAGGGCGACATGCTCGTTGATCGGAAATTCCAATCCGCCGCCTGCATGCCAACCGAAGGTCCGCTCGGTTCGATCTTTAAACCCGAGGTTCTCGAGACTCTCCGAAAAATCGATCTTGGTATAGTAATATCCCCCTCCTCCGACCAGGTATGGGGAAAAATGGGGAAGGATCGGCAGAAACACAAGAAGCGACGCCGTGAGCGGGTAGGAGCGCTGACGGATCTTCCCGTCGAACGCGGGTGAAGAGACGTCAAACGTTTCCTCCGAGCGGTAGTCGGCCGCCGCTTCGAGGCCGAAGACCTCTCCGAGGCGCAGGCGCGCCTGCACCCCGCCATACCAGGCCCCCTCGTCGGCGTCCTTGCTTTTGTAAAAACCGGCGCGAGGGCCGATTCCAAAGCTGTTTTTGATATGATCGCCCTCCTCGGCCCAGCCGAGCTGCGGCAAGATCAGAAAGAGCACTGCCCAAATAAAGGATTGTTTCTTTTTCATCGTGTCATGTTCCCTTTCTCCCCCCAAATTTACCCAAATTTACATTGATGGAAAACCCTATCATCGGCTCATTCTGCAGCGATGACCTCTTCCTTGTCCCCTCCTTAAAAAAGAGCGGACCCTGCTTCTCATGAACAGAGCGTAAAAGAGCGGAACCGAAAGGAGGAGAAGATCTCCAAGGTCGGATCGATCGAATTTCCCTCCCGGCATGCGGGGCTGAATCACCGCGCATCCGAATCCGCTGTTGGATTGCGCCGGATCGGAGGGCGGGGGAGGATTGCCGTTCCCGTTTCCTCCGCCGCACCCTGCGCCGGTGCAAGAGGGGGGGCTGACCGGGGCGTCCGAGGAGGCTTCATCGGCGCCGAGATCGAAGCCGCTTCCATACGGCCGGGCTTGCCCGTCGAAATCGACCGCCGGCGCCTCCGCGGGCGCCGCTTGATCCAGGGCGGGCGATCCCGCCAGGAGATGATAGTTTCGCGACGCGGGATCGACGTACCCCGGCGAGACGAAGAGATCGCCGGCCCGGTTGCTCGGAATCTGGGAGCCCGCGTTGGCGGCGAGGTCTTCGATGTCCTTCACATTCTCGGAGAAGAGGTTATGGCCGACCTCTTTGAAGCTGTTCCCGCTGTCCCGATTTTGGATCGCCTTGTTCCATCGGGTCAGGATATTGTTTTTGATGACGACGTCAAATGAAACGCCGATCCCCGGATTTCCGATCGCGATCCCGGCGACCGAGATATCGGGAATCCCGTCGAGGGTGTTGTTCACAATTTCGACCTGATCGGTGTTGTAAAGGAGAATGCCGGCCTGCCCGGGATGAAGCGACCCGTAGAGAATATTGTTATTGATCCGGACCTGATCGCCTTCCGAGAGAAAGATATGCTCATTGCGATTATCGAAGATCCGATTTTGCGTGAGGACGATGTCGGGATTGCCCGCCTTGGCATGGATGCCGATTCCATGAACCCCCTGGGAGATCGTATTTTGTTCCACCTGGATCCGGGCCGCACGGCCCGCGTCGCCGAGGACCGCGATCCCCTCTTCATACCCATAGGCGACCCCCTGGGCCGAGATCTGATTTCCCCGAATCAAGGAATCGGTAAACCCGTTCAACCAGACGCCGTAGACATGCTGCGTGCCGCTCTCGGCATCGATCGCGCTGACCAGGAGGTTCCCTTCGATCCGCGCCCCGCTTCCGGCCCCGTCTCCCTGAACGCTGTCGATGATCGCCTGGCCGGTGTTGCCGAAGGAGGCGAGGGCGACCTGGTTTTGGAGAATGTCGATCTTGCGCGCGGCGCGGAACTGAACGAACGGCCCCTTCTGTCCGGTGGCCGTGTTCCGGCTGACGGAGACCGCCCCGACGGTTCCATTCGCCCCGGCGAGTTGGATCGAGCCCGACTGTTCGAATTGATTGTTGCCGATCGCGATCTGCGACCCCGCCGATGCATCGATCCCGGTTCGTTCTTCATCCCCCAGAAACCGGAGGGTCAAATGGCTCAGGGTGAGATCGACCCGGGTGTTCCCGGCCTCCTTCCGGATGAAGGTGATCGCCCGGCCGTCCTGAAATCTGGGCGCCAGCGTCAGCCGATTCGCATCGCTCCCCTGCAGATCGACCGTTCCCCAGAATTTGATCCCGAAGGCGTCCTGGCCCTCCGTCTTTCCGGTGCTTCCGAAGATGATCGTATATCCCCGGCCCGCCGTCGCCCCGTCATACTTCAACGCGGCGGTCGATCCGTCGCGCGTGCCGACGCGAAGCATCCTCAATCCCTGGCCGGTCGTGCCGATGTCCCGATCGATCCGGACGACATGTCCATCGGCGATGATCGCCTCGTCGCCGTCCCCGGCACCTGTCCTC
>JAHFEM010000249.1 GCA_023248505.1 Nitrospirota bacterium | reverse complement strand
AATGCTTCCAGGTGCCGGGCGACCCCCCGCGTGCTCTTCATGTTGAACCGCGCCATGATCTCCCGCTGTGTCGGCGGAAATCCATGGCCGGCAAGATAGCCGGTGATGAATTGTAAGACCTGAGCCTGACGGTCCGTCAACGATTGAGGCATGTCTTCTCCGAATAGTATTCATTTGAATACCATTTCAGCAGATGGGACAGGCTTCTGTCAAGCGAATTCTCTCGATGGATACACCGGGAAAACATAGCCCTATCCAATTGATAAGAATTCATTCGTAAGAGAGCGACTTCATTCGAAAAGGATCCAGGATCGAGGAAGGTGCGATGAGATCAAGTCGGCAGGACGATGCTCCAAAGAGTTAACCCTTTGTGGCAAATAGACAGCCCGTCCGACAAAAGATTAAGTTGTTCTAAGAGCGCGTTACCACCGGCGCCGGTGATCGTTTGTCGGCTGATGGAAGGAGGGAATGTCATGCCTGTCATGGAAGGAAGAGAGCAGCTCGGGTTCATCGGAATGGGGCAGATGGGAAAGCGAATGGCGTCGCGTCTGATCGATGCAGGTCTGCGGCTCACGGTTTACAACCGGACTCGGGAAAAGACGAAACCGCTTGCGGAGAAGGGGGCGAAGGTAGCGGAAAGCCCCAGGGCACTGGCCGCCGCTTCCGAGATTGTTCTCTCTTCGTTATCGGACGACGCGGCCGTGGAAGATGCGCTGCTTGGTCCGGAAGGGGCCCTTGCGGGAGCTCGGCCCGGGACGATCTTCCTTGAGATGAGCACCCTTTCCCCCAAGACGGTGCGCCGGCTCTTCGACGCGGCTCGGGCCAAGGAGAGCCCATTTCTCGATGCCCCGGTCTCGGGAAGCACCCCCCAGGCGGAGGAGGGGAGTCTGACGATCTTTGTCGGAGGCACGGTGGAGGTCTATGAATACTGCACGCCGATCTTCGGCCTTTTGGGAAAGAAGCGTTTCTACATGGGGGAGAGCGGGAACGGGGCGATGATGAAGCTGGTGGCGAATGTTCTCTTGGGGGTCGGTATGCAGGCCGTCGCAGAAGCAGTCGCTCTGGGAGAGAAATGCGGGCTGGAGAAAGAGCCGCTCCTCCATGTGCTGGGGGAGACGGCGGTGATTTCACCCGGCCACAAGCTAAAGCTGGAAAACGCCCGGCGGGAGGAGTACCCGGCCTCTTTTCCGGTGCGGCTGATGCTCAAAGATTACCGGCTCATTCTAAATCAAGCGGCCGAGTGTTTGGTTCCCATGCCGACGACGGCGGTGGCCGAGACCCTTTGCGCGGCCGAGAATACCCAGGGGATCGAGGAAGATTATTCCGCGGTCATCCGGTTGATGAAAGCGTTGTCGGGCGATACTGGCCGGGGCGCTGAAAAGAGGGCGGAGAGCCGCGAAGGAGCCATTCATTAACGGATAGAGAAGGAGGTTCGCCATGGCGGATCATGCGAGATTAGAGGGAATGCGGGTTGCGATCTTGGTGACCGATGGCTTCGAGCAGGTGGAGTTGACGGAGCCGAAGAAAGCGCTGGATCAGGCCGGGGGGAGGACGACGATCATCGCCCCCCATCCGGGCCAGGTCCAGGGGATGAATCACGATGAGAAGGCCGATCGCTTCAATGTCGATTTGACCCTCGACCCGGCGAATCCGGACGATTACGATGCCGTCCTTCTTCCGGGCGGGGTGATCAATGCCGATGCACTGAGGATGGAACCGAAGGCACAGGAATTTGTCAGAAAAATTGAATCGGCCAATAAGCCGATTGCGGTCATCTGCCATGGGCCGTGGCTGCTTGTCTCCTCCGGGCTGGTCGGCGGCCGAGCATTGACCAGCTACTACACCCTCCAGGACGATATCCGCAACGCCGGCGGGCGTTGGTGGGACCTGCCATTGGTGCTGGATGATAACTGGGTCAGCAGCCGCTTTCCGAAGGATATACCGATTTTTAATGATGGGATGATCGATCTCTTCTCGGAGTATCAAGGGTTGGAGGCGTACCCGGAGGCGGCATAGCGCCGGAAAATGCGGAGTTTCGGAGTGAAAATCTTTATCCACGCCGCATTATGGCCTGCGAGAAGGGGCCGCTCCCTTTGATTCCGCGAGGGCTGATTCGATCTCCCGTTTGAACAGGGGATAAGGAATGGCCCCTTCGACCTTGCGGCCGTTGATGAAAAAGGTCGGCGTCGCCCGGACCCCTCGTTCGACGGCCTCGTTGTAGTCGGTCTCTATCCGGGCGACGAGCTTTCGGTCGCCCAGGGATGCCTCAAATCGTTTCATGTCGAGATTCAGCCGGCGGGCATAGCCGAAAATATCATCGCGTGCGACGTGATCTCGGTTTTCGAAGAGAAGATCGTGCATCTCCCAGAAACGGCCTTGCTCGCCTGCGGCGATGGCGACCAGGTGGATCGCCGGCGCGTTTGGATGAGAGTCGAAGACCGGGAAGTGGCGGAAGATCCACCGGACCCGGCCGGGGTAATCTTCGAGAATCTGCTTGACGGTCGAAACACTCCGAGCGCAGTAAGGGCATTGAAAGTCGGAGAATTCCTCGATCGTCACAGGCGCCGCCGGCGCCCCCCGGACCGGAAAAGGGGCCCGATTCGGTTGAGGTGAAGCGGCGGGAGAGGCCTGGATCTCACGCCCTTCCGCTTGGAGGGGCGTTCCCGAGCGGAACCGATCGCTGGCATAAAGCGCGCCGACCGCTCCCGCCAGAAGCACGATCCATAAGAGGAAGAGGGGACTCGCCCTCTTTTCTTTTGCTGTTCCTTTATTTCCCATATCGCCCCAGGAGTGTACCGGCGAACCGCGAGAGAGTCAATCCTCCTCTCTTGACACCCCCTTCGTCCATTCCTTACGCTAGAGATGTGACGGTGAGGATGGTTGTCCCGGATTGCTCCGCCATTCTGATTATTTTTGCGGCCAAGCCGATCCATCGGAAAAGCGGCCTCTTCATAAGAAGGAAACCGACCATGACCCTCGTCGAGCAGCTTGCCTCTTTTGTCGTCCACGCCTCCTATGAAAACCTTTCCGATACGGCGCGTCAGGCGCTGAAGATCCGCCTCCTCGACGCCATCGGTTGCGCGATCGGCGCCCTGAATGGAGAGCCGATTCAACTCCTTCGCGCTCAGTTGGACGATTTCGGCGGCGCCGAGCGCTGCACGCTCATCGGCGATGGGCGCACCGCCCCCGATCGGGCGGCTTTCTACAACAGCGCCCTGGTGCGCTACCTCGACTTTAACGATAGCTATCTCGCCAAGGGAGAAACCTGCCATCCGAGCGATAACCTCGGATCGGTGCTGGCCGCCGCCGAATATGCCGATCGAACCGGCCGGGAGACGCTCACGGCGCTGGCGGTCGCCTATCAGGTCCAGTGCCGCCTGAGCGATGCGGCCCCGGTCCGGGACAAGGGGTTTGACCACACGACGCAGGGGGCCTATGCCGCGGCGGCCGGCGTCGCCCGGGCGCTCGGCCTGGATCGTACCCAGACCGCGCACGCCGTCGCCATCAGCGGAACCGCTTTCAACGCGCTCCGCGTAACGCGAACGGGGCTGCTCTCCGCTTGGAAAGGGCTGGCCTATCCCAATACGGCCTTCGGCGCAACGCATGCGGCCTTCTTGGCGATGCGCGGGATCACCGGTCCTTTGGAGGTCTTCGAGGGGAATAAGGGTTTCATGGAGAGCATCGCCGGGCGATTTGAGATCGATTGGACGAAGGAGAATCTGGAGCGGGTGACGCGCACCATCGTCAAGAAGTACAATGCCGAGATCCATTCCCAATCGGCGCTCGAAGGTATTTTGGAACTCAAACAGGAGCAGAACCTCTCTCCGGAGGAGGTTGAAAGAATTGAAATTGAGATCTTCGACGTCGCGCACAAGATCATCGGCGGCGGCGAGGAGGGGGACAAGACGATCGTTCAAACGAAAGAGCAGGCCGATCATAGCTTGCAGTACATGGTGGCGGTCGCCCTGTTGGATGATCAGGTGACGCCCGAACAATATCTGCCGGGACGGATCGGACGGCAGGATGTCCAGACGCTCCTTCGGAAGGTTCTTGTCCGGCCGCGCAAGGATTATAGCGATCGGTTTCCCAACGAGATGCCGTGCAGGCTGACCGTCATCCTACGAGACGGGAGGGCCCTCATTAAAGAAAAGCAAGATTATGAGGGGTTCTACACCCGGCCGATGCAATGGGAGACCGTCTCCCGGAAATTTGATCAGCTCACCCGAATACACGCCGACTCCTCCCTGCGGCGTGATATTCGAGAAGCCGTTTCCCGACTCGAGGAAATCCAGGCGAGGGACCTTCTGCGGCTATTGGCCCGGGTGAAGATCTCGCCGGATTTAAAAGCGGCTTCATAATCGGCTGTTCGCCTCGCTGAAAATGGGAGGGCGCTTCGCGTTCTCTCGGAAGGCCTATTCTCTCGGTTTCCATCCCCTTCATCACAAAAATCATTTATAAGACGCTTCTAAGTACTTTCCCATCTCTAAACTAAGACGATTCCCAATAGTCACAAAAAAAATCTCTGTTATCTTTGGCGTGGGCTTACTTGAGAGTGCGCTCTTGGGTCAGGGACTTTTCCCCGATCTTCCCCGGAGAGGCAACCCTTCAATCGCGCCGCGGCTGCGGG
>JAHFEM010000248.1 GCA_023248505.1 Nitrospirota bacterium | reverse complement strand
CCCTGATTCAGTTCAACCCCTTCGGCCTCGCCGCCGATCTCGAAGCAGCGGCCGCCCTCAAGTGCGGCAGCAAAACGCTGATGAGCATCATGGTCCAGATGAGCCTCACCGGCCCCAACCGCGGCTACGCCTGCGGACGGGCGCAATTTCGTCTTCTCTTCATCAAAGGGACGGTTCACTTCGACGTCACGCTGGGGGAGACCACCTCCCCCCCGCTCCCCATGCCGGTTAAACTTCGCGAACTCCTGGAGACTGCATTAAGTCAACCCGGTAATTGGGGGTCGCCGCTGCCTCCAGGCGAGCATGCCATCGTGACGCTCTGCGATCAACGGGAAATCGTCGGAGAGCACATTCTCGTTCATCCTCTGGCGGAGCTGCAGGTCAGCCAAAAGGTCCTGCCGCTCGGCAAGGAGATCACCCGGTTTGGGAATACCGTCCCTGAGGGTGAATTCCGGTTTGATCTTGAAGTCGTGAAGCCGGACGGCGGCACCGAAACAGGGATAGCGCTGGAAGATTTCTTTGCCCCGGCGCAGTTCCAACAGATGGAGGACCACGAGAAAATGAGCGCTCCGGCCTTCGAAGAAATGAAATCGGGGATCCGGTTCTCCGTTCGGGGATTTACCACCTGCGGGACCAAGGAGATCGTCACCGAGACGAACAAGCAATATGATCAGGATATTTTATATCCGCCACAGCTCCCTGAAGAAGAAATCACGGCTGGCCTGGAGCCGTATGTCGTATCGAACGACTTTCTAGAAATGGTGGGGGCCGAAGGGGGGGCCGGACGGGCGCCTTTCCGGAAAACCGGCGTCAGCAAGTATCGGGCGGCCAAAGGGGTTGCAATTCGCTCTTTCGAAATCAAACGGCCGACCTACATCGTGGCCGCCGGTCCGGTGGCGGCCGGTACCAAGGTTACCGAATACGACAGCTACATGGCGGCGCTCACGGCGCTGCGCCACACGGTCAAGGAGCGTCCGAAAGAGCAGGGCCTGCTGCGGGTGATGCCCTATCTGGGAGGAGCAAATGATGCCGAATAGTTCAGCCCCCTACCATTTCCTCCCCTGGGTCCGATGGGGAGCTGCCAAAGATATCAAGGGCAAGATCGGGAAGAAGATCGAACCGGAGTCCCCTCAGACCTCGATTCCGAGTCACGCGCAAATGCCGACCAAATTGCATCTGATCGGAGAGAAGGAATCTGGGGAGCAGGCTGTGTACGAGCTGGAGATTCCATTGAAGCTCTACGGACCGGGTGATGTCCGGGGAATCGACGCGCGCGAGATCGTCCGGGTTGAGCCGCGAAATCTCACCACCGATTTCCCGCCGCATCTCTTCCCATTTATTGAGTTCGACCGGCCGGACTTTCCCTGGCTCTTTACCCCGGCGGCACCTGACGATGATCAGTGTCTCCGGCCCTGGATCGCTCTGGTTGTCGTCCAAAAAAAGAAGGCGACCATTACATCTTCCCGGCCGCTCCCGATCCTCCACTGCCCGGTGACCGAACTGCCCGATCTGGAAGAGTCTTGGGCCTGGGCCCATGCCCAGTACGTTGGAAGCGTTGCCGACGGTGGGTCGATCGAGCAGGCTTTGAGCGACCGGCCGGATCAAAATGTTTCAAGGCTGCTCTGCGCCCGTAAGCTGGAGCCGCGGCAGGGCTACTACGCCTGCCTCGTTCCGGCGTTTGAAGTGGGGCGCAAGGCAGGGCTGGGCGAGAGAATACAAACGGCGGAAGAGGTGATCAGCCCGGCCTGGGATATTACGTTGATTAACCAAGAGGTGGCGCTTCCCGTCTATTACCATTGGGAGTTCTCGACCGCCGAGGAGGGGAGTTTCGAGGAGCTGATCAGGCGGATGATCAAGTCTCCGGAATCGCTGCCGACCGCCGTCCCACGCTGCATGGACATGAGCAATCCATTTGCAGACATGATCATCACAGGAATGCCCGAACTGCCGAAATACCGAGATGCAACGCTCGATATCGCAAGCGCGCTATCGATGGACAACTTTGATCCTGCCGGCCAGTTTCCGCATTCAGAATTCCAAAAGATACTGCTGAAAATTCTCAGGTCGGGCTTGAAAATTTCTACGGAGACAGGGTCGATCACGCCATCGATTCCCCTTCCGGTCTACGGAGTCTGGCATGCCGATGGCGTGCTGCCTGCCCAGGCCCTGGATGACCTCAGCGGATCGTCCCAGAAACCGCCCCCCTGGATAAAGGAACTCAACCTTGATCCCCGCTACCGCGCGGCCGCCGCCCTCGGCACACAGATCGTACAGCGGGAGCAGGAAGCGCTCATGCAGGCCGCCTGGGAGGATCTCGCGGAAAAGAGGCGCGTCAACCAACTCCTCGTGCAGATGCAGCTGGGCCGGGCGGTGACCGCCTCGATTTACGAAAAACGGCTCAAGAAGATCTCGCCTGCGGCATTTCTAAGGTATACGGCCGCCACTCCGCAGGTGCGGAAAGTCGAGGCCTTGAGCAGCGAAGAGAATACGATCGTGGCCGCCATGGTCTCCGCGCCCTTCCGGCGCATTGTCCGTCCGTTCAGCTCCATGATGCGGAAGCTAAGCGCAACGGAGGGCGGTGCCAGCCGTTCGATCGAAAGCCGGGAAGGGGAATCTGCGCCGGAGGAAGGAGAGGTCCTACTATCGGTGATTCCTCCTCCCGGCGCCACCGCGGGAGCGATAACCATCTCTGCCTATCCGAGCAAAGCGGTGGCCCGTCCCCTCGCTCTCACGGACGAGAAATTAGCTGAGAATCAGAACAACACCCTGAAAGAGCTGAAACCCCAGGTTACATTCAAGTTGAAAGCCAAGCGCGTGATCAGGGGGCTCCAGGCAATGAATAAGGCGGGGAATCATCGCGATCCTCTCCAGACCCTCACCTTTACGCCGAGTTTTCCCAGGCCGATGTACGAAGCGCTTCGCGATCAGTTCCCGGACAGCCTCATTCCCGGTCTTGACCAAATTCCGAACAAGTCGATCTTCGCCCTTAAGCCGAATCGGGCATTTATCGAAGCCTTCATGGTGGGACTTAATCATGAGATGAGCCGCGAGTTTCTCTGGCGGGAGTATCCCACAGAACTGGGCGGTACCTACTTCCAGCAGTTTTGGGGTGTCAAGACGGATCAATCTTCGGACGATATCCCCCCCATGAAGAACTGGACCGCTTCCCTCGGAAAAAATATGGAAGCCAGTATGGTGGGAAATCTGACGATGCTTGTCATCCGTGGGGACTTCCTGATCCGATATCCTAACGCCCTGATCTATGCGGTCCCCGCCGAGCTGAATCAGAAAGGTGTGGCGAAACCCAAATCGAATGGATTTCCGAAGTTCTCGCAGTTTCGCATGGAGCCGGCGCCTGGAATCACCCTTCTCGGTTTCGACCTGCCGGAGCAGGAGGCCGGCTGGTTCTTTGTCTTTGAAGAACACCCCACGGAGACCCGCTTCGGCCTTGACAATAAAGTAACCGACGATCCGCCTAACTCTTGGCACAATGTCGCCTGGAATCATGTCATGCTCCGGGGAGGGACCGGATACCTGGACCTCAATTCGGAGCTGAACCTAAATGATAATAGAGCAGTCTGGAAGAGGAATGGCGCGCATATGGCCTACATCACCCTACGCAGCACCTTCCGCCTCCTCATTCATCAGAGCTACTGGTTCAAAGGACGGGATACCGGGACAACCAACAGATAAGGAGCCGAAGGAAATGCCCGAGCCGGATCTCAATACTCCATTGGGAATTAAAACCGATCTTCCGATTGCGCTCCTCCCGGTGCGGCTGGAGACGCGCACCACGTCCGATGGGAAGCTTCTCGTCCGCGTCTATCCCGACCAGGTCCATATCGATTCTTTCGAGCCGATGCTGACCGAAGCGGAGGTGGTCTGGGGGAAGGACTTCTGGAAGCAGACCTGGTTTGCGTATCAAGATGAAGCAAAGAAGAAGAGCGCCTGGGCACTACTGGCCGAACACTTCAGCCCGCAGCGCGCTGCCTGGATCGCCGAACAACTCACACCCACGAACCTCCTCGATCAACCGTCGGCGCCGCCGGAGAATGGAGAGACGCCGGCCACGCCGGTATTTCCGGACCTGGCTCTCTTGAAAGAATCGCGTCCCCCCTACGCCCAGGCGCTCCCGGACCATTGGATCGCGGTCGGCTATGAGGGGGGGGACTGTAAATTTAAAAAACAGGGCAATCCCATTCAGAAAGAGCCGCCCCTGGCTGTCGGACCTTCTCCGCAGAGAAATCTCGATCCAGAGACGTTCAAGGAAGATCCACAGGCCGGCTGGCTCGTCGATTTTGAGAAGGCGGAAGCGGTGGGAATGGGGCTTCGCATCGATTACACATTACCCCCGCCACCACGAAGCCTCGACCTGCTGCTGGTTTTCGGCGTGCTCGCTCCGGCCAGCGCACCGCGCCCACCGGGTCCACCGCACCCACCGCGTGGCGGAGCCGCCGACCAAGCCCCTTCATCTCTCCCGCCCGGCATGGTAGGCCGACAGATTCTAGAGGACCTCTTCCGCGCTCACCGCTATACCGAGGGGCTAGCCTTCGTGCCGCAGGGCGCCCCTTCGAACAACATGGAGGGGATCCCCTCCGGCTACCGCTCATCGGACCCCGGTTACGAGA